>CANQLQ010000028.1 GCA_947624755.1 uncultured Clostridia bacterium
GAAATTTCATAAGTTTGCATAAGGCCTTTTGCGGTATAAATTCTAACTACATACAAATCATTTACCGCGTGAGTCCTGCAAGTTATGCATACCGAAAAATTTTCTCGCTAATGCGCACCCTGAATTAATCAGCGGTTACTTACTTTTTGATTTATTACTCTTATTTTACATAATTTTAGAAAAAATGCAATTACTTTTTCAGTGATTTTCTTCTTTTTTATATTTTTTCTCTTTATTTCAAAAATAATGTTGCTCAATTCTAATATTTGTGTATAATATATAAGGTTATACATATTTTTCTTGACATAATATTTTTAATATTATCCCAAATTCAATTATGCGAAAGGACGTCTCATCAAATGATTTGGTTTGAAAATTAATATTTGTGTATAATATATAAGATTATACATATTTTTCTTGACAAAACATTTTTAAGGAAGCGCTGATTAAATCGAACGTGCAGATTGCGCCGCCGAATTTTTCGTCAGATTGTCAAAAGCGACGCAGGAATACTGACGTATTTCAAGGAGCTTTTGGCAAAAATGACGGAAAATACCGGTGCAAGATGCGCGTTCAGCCGGCAGGCGTGATTTATTCAGTGGTTCCTTAATACTTCCCTAAATCCAATTATGAGAAAGGATGTTTCATTAAATGATCCAGTTTGAAGAACTCAAGCTTCGTCTTATTGAAAGTGAAAAACCTCTTGAAGAACTCTCCTCTGCTCTTGGGCTTAAAGAAATGGATGAAGAACTTTCTGAACTCGAAGAAAAAACCACCGCTGAAAATTTCTGGGATGACCTTGAAAATTCGCAGAAAGTGCTCCAAAGAATTGCTATGCTCAAAGGCAGAATAAAATCATATAACGATCTTAAAAGCTCTTATGATGACACTCTTGTAATGATTGAGCTTTATGACGAAGAAGGAGAGCTTGATCTTCTTGATGAATGTGTCGCCGCGGTTGAGGCCGTTGAAGCCGAGCTTGAAAAGCAAACGCTTTCAACTCTTCTTTCGGGCGAATATGACAATAAAAACGCAATTCTTACCTTTCATGCCGGCGCAGGCGGAACGGAAGCCCAAGACTGGTGCAATATGCTTTTCAGAATGTACGGTCAATGGGCAACAAAGCATGGCTTTAAGTTCAATACAATAGACTTCCTTGACGGCGATGAAGCGGGTCTGAAATCTGCCGTTGCAATTGTAGAAGGTGAAAATGCCTACGGATACCTTAAAAGTGAAATGGGTGTTCACCGTCTTGTACGTGTTTCACCGTTCGATTCTTCGGGAAGAAGACATACCTCTTTCGCTTCTCTTGAAGTAATGCCCGAAATTGACGATACGATTGAAGTCGAGATAAGTCCCGAAGATATTAAAATGGAAGTTTACCGCGCATCGGGCGCAGGCGGACAGAAGGTTAACAAAACCTCATCCGCAGTTCGTCTTATCCATATTCCGACGGGTATTGTTGTTTCAAGTCAGGTTGAACGAAGCCAATACCAAAACCGTGATGTTTGTATGAGAATGCTCAAGTCAAAGCTTATTGAAATTAAAGAGCGCGAACATCTCGATAAAATAGAAGACATAAAAGGCGACCAAAAAGAAATCGGCTGGGGCAGTCAGATACGTTCTTATGTTTTCATGCCTTATACTATGGTCAAGGATCACAGAACAGGCTTTGAAACGGGCAATATTAATGCCGTTATGGACGGCGACCTTGACGGCTTCATAAATGCCTACCTTAAAAAGCAATCGCTTGACGCACTTACTAAATGATCTTTGAATAAATCAAAGTCGTATACCAAAAGGTCTGTTTTTTGCAGGCCTTTTAAAATTAAGCGCCTTTTTTCGTCTATTTTGCTCTAAAATCCCTTATTTTTTTCGTATTAATTTGCCATTACACATAAATTGTTTATTAGGTATTGAAATTTTCCGTTTTTTAGTATAATATATATTGCAAACCGAACAAGATTTACTGTACATGGAAACAGTCGGATTTTTTGTCAGTTTATCTAAAAAAATTAATTAATACTTTGTGTATTTACGAGAATTTTGGGCAAAATGACTGAAAATGTACTAATAAATTCAAGTAAAGTCTTTGTGCGGCACAGACATAAAAACAATAGAAAAACAAACTATGTTTTTTCATAAATATTGGAGGATTTGTATGAATTATTCACTTACAAAGAAACAAGTAAAAGAACTTATTTCAAATAAGCTTCTTCACTTCTTCGGCGTTTCAACCGATGAAGCAACAAACGAACAGTACTATAAGGCAGTTGCTCTTGTTATCAAAGATCTCATGCACAGCGGTCTCAGCGAATTTAGGGATAAAGCGTTAAAGTCAAATTCAAAGAAAATCTACTATTTAAGCATGGAATTTCTTATGGGCAGATCGCTCAAGAACAACCTTTACAATCTCAACCTTACAAACACCTTCGCTTCGGCTCTCAAAGACTTTGGAATCAGCCTCGACAAGCTATTTGAATGCGAACCGGACGCAGGTCTCGGTAATGGCGGTCTCGGCCGTCTTGCCGCCTGTTATCTCGACGCTCTTGCAACTCAAGGATATGTCGGCACGGGTTACTCAATTCTTTATGAAGCCGGTATTTTCAAACAGAAACTCATTGACGGCTGGCAGACCGAACTTCCTGATTTCTGGCTTCCCGGCGGAGAAGTCTGGCTCACGGCAAGAGAAAAGGATTCTGTCGAGGTCAATTTCGGCGGCTATGTTGTCGACCATTGGGATAATCAGTACCACAGCGTTGAAATTATTGACTCAACAAAAATTACAGCCGTTCCTTATGATATGTTTATAAGCGGTAAGGACGGTAAAAGCTACAGCATTCTTCGCCTTTGGAAATCAAAAGCGCCTTCGCTCGATATGCATCTTTTTGACCAGGGACAGTATATGAAGGCTATGGAACAGGCCGCTATGGCTGAGGTTATCAGTAAAATTCTTTATCCCTCAGATAACCACCCCGAAGGAAAAAGCCTTCGCCTTAAACAGCAGTATTTCCTCGTTTCGGCTTCTGTTCAGGATATTGTTAAAAAACATCTTCGTCAAAATTCAAGCATGGAAACCTTTGCCGAAAAGAATGCCATTCATATCAATGACACCCATCCTACCCTTGCAATTCCGGAGCTTATGCGTATTCTTCTTGATGAATGCGGCTACGGCTGGGACGATGCATGGAAGATAGTTACCAACACAATGGCTTACACGAACCATACCGTTATGAAAGAAGCTCTTGAATGCTGGTCGGAAGACATCTTCAAGTCTCTTGTTCCGAGAATTTATCAAATCGTAAAAGAAATTGACAACAGGTACAGAGCATATATCTGGAACGCAACAGGTGACGCAGGCAAAGTTGAAGAAATGGCTGTTATTTCAAACGGCGTTATCCGTATGGCCAACCTTTGCGTTGCCGCCTGTCACAGCGTAAACGGTGTTTCAGCCCTCCACAGTCAGATTCTTAAAGATACGCTCTTCCACGAATATTACAAGCTTACACCGAACAAATTCAAAAACGTAACCAACGGTATCGCTCACAGACGTTGGCTCAACCAGTCTAACCCCGAGCTTGCAGATTATATTACAAGTCTTATCGGTGACGGTTTTGTTTACAATGCAGATGAGCTTGAAAAGCTTGCAAAGTTCGCTGACGATAAAGCCGTGCTTGCTGAAATCGGCAAAATAAAGCACAACAATAAAGAGCGTTTTGCCGATCACGTAAAAAGGATAACAGGCATTACTCTCGACCCTGATTCAATTTTTGACGTTCAGGTTAAACGTCTTCACGAATATAAGCGTCAGCATCTCAATGCTTTCCAAATTCTCGCAAAGTATATTGAAATCAAAGAAAATCCAAACGGCAATTATACACCGCACACCTATATCTTCGGCGCAAAAGCCGCTTCGGGTTATTTTATGGCAAAGAAGATAATTTCATTCATTCATGCTCTTGCCGAGATGATAAACAACGACCCGGACGTAAAAGACCTTCTCAAAGTTGTTTACCTTGAAGATTATAACGTAACAATGGCTGAAAAGCTTATGCCTGCCGCTAATGTCAGCGAACAAATTTCCCTTGCAGGTACGGAAGCAAGCGGTACAGGCAATATGAAGCTCATGCTTAACGGCGCAATTACACTCGGTACACTTGACGGCGCCAATGTTGAAATTCACGAATCGGTCGGCGACGACAATATGATTCTTTTCGGTATGACAACTCCCGAAGTCAATCGCCTTAGTCAAGACGGATATCACCCGATGAACTTTTACAATAACAACACCGAGCTTCACAAAGTTATCAGCTTCATACAGCAAGGTATAAACGGAAAAGAATTCCCCGAAATCGGCAACACAATTATTCATCACGACCCATACATGGTTCTTGCTGATTTTGCCGATTACAGAGTTGCTCAGAAAAAGATCGATACCCTTTGGGCAGACAAAGAAAAGTGGAACAGAATGTCACTTATGAATATTGCAGGCGCAGGCAGATTTGCTGCTGACCGCGCAATCAACGACTATGCAAGAGACATTTGGCATACAACTCCGGTAACTGATAAAGAAAGCTCTGCGACCAAAAAGAAATAATTTTTACTCAAATTATGGGGCTGTCGTAGGTGGCAGTCCCTTATTTATTATGTTTAATGTCATTTGCCTGATTTTTGGTTTGAGCTTCTTTGTTGTAATTTGTGCAAATTATCGGCTTTGACTGCCGTCGGCGAACTTTTCTTTTGAAAGAAAAGTTCCAAAAGAAACATTGCTGACGTACGGCTACGCTCAACCGCTTGAACGCAAAGCGTTCAAATCGGGTCGCTTCGCCTATAGATTGGTTTCTGCTTTGCCCCCCTGTGATAAGTTTGTTTCTTTTTATCTTAGTTGCGATAAAAACGGGAAATGCGGTCTGTGCCTCAGGATAAGGCATGTTGTAAAGGTTGGTTCTTTTCTAAATTTAAAATTGTTTTGGGCGACCACTTGGGGTCGCCCCTACGCGTGCCATTGTGTCAGTATCAAGATTTATATAAATCTTTCCCATATAAGTCCCGCGGACAATGCCTACTAATTAAAATTTTTTCAGATAACAACACAAGTTGTTTCGCGGCGTAAGAGTAAAAGCCTGCATAAATCTAACCCGTGTAACTCCTGTGGGCGATGCCCACCGCGTAACTCCTGCGGGCAATGCCCGCCCGCCACGCCATGCGTGCCGGATATTTTATTATCTTTTGAATAGTAAATATCGTAAAATATATTTACGACAGCCGCATTTTATTTTATAATAAGCTTGCTAATAAATGAAAGGAAATTTGGCAGACAATCTGACAAGCAAAATAAAGATGTACAAGGCAATAATTTTTGACTTAGACGGAACTCTTCTCAACACGCTTGACGATCTTGCCGCAAGCGTTAACTTCGCTTTAAAACAATGCAACTATCCGAAACGAACTACAGAAGAAGTCCGCCGCTTTATCGGCAACGGCGTAATAAAGCTTATTGCCCGTGCCGCACCTGACAAAATAAGTGAAGATGAATTTAAAAAATGTTTTGAAATTTTCCGTTCTCACTATCTAAAGCATATGACCGATACGACAAGACCTTATGACGGAATAATTGAACTTCTTGAAAAGCTCGAAAAAAAGGGTATCAAAACCGCTGTTGTTTCAAACAAGCTGCACAGCGGAGTCGTGGGCCTGTGTGATGACTTTTTTCAAGGTAAGCTTAGCTGCGCCTTTGGCGTTGAAAATGAAAGCGAACGAAAGCCCTCACCGGCTAATGTTTTCAAAGCAATTAATGCGCTTAGGGTTAACAAAGACGAGGTTATTTTTGTCGGCGACAGCGAAGTTGATGTACAAACTGCAAAAAACAGTGGACTTCCCTGCATCGGAGTAACCTGGGGCTTTCGTGATTGCGGGCAACTTGTAAAAAGCGGCGCAAAATATATTGTAAATAAACCGGAAGAAATTTTAGCTATTGTAAAGTAATCTTCTTTACAATAGCACCATTGCTGTAAAGTTATAACCTTTACATATTTTTATTTGCAATTTTTCCACACATTTTCAACATAACTAAAATTAATATCAAAATCTTAAAGTTTTTAACACTTTCCACTAACTTTTTATAATAATAATAGTAAAAAAGCGGATTAAAAACTTAAAAAATATGGAAAAACATCTATGTAAAGTAATATCGCTTTACATAGATGTCCTCTTATATAATAATCTTTCAGTTATTCAAAACATAATTTAATATACAGAAACCATATAAAATATTAGTCCGGCATACACTATACACATTTCGCGGCGAACAGATTAACAGACATTACCTGCTCACCCGCGTAATTCCTGTAAGCGATGCCTACGCTATGCCTTGACTCCGGTTGAGCCGAAACCGCCGTCTCCTCTTACTGTATCGGAAAGTTCATCTGACAGAATAAAGTTGCAGGCAAGATATGGCATTACAACCATCTGAGCAACTCGGTCGCCGTCCTCAATCGTCTGAACAGAATCCGAATGATTATGTAGTGCAACCATAAGCTCACCACGATAATCCGAATCAATTACCCCAACCTTGTTTGCCGGCGCAAGACCTCTCTTTGTTGCCAATCCCGACCTTGCGTAAACGAAGCCTGCATATCCTTCGGGAATCTCAAAAGAAAGCCCTGTGTGTACAATTTTTGTTTCACCCGGTCTTATTTCAAGCGGTTCATCTATGCAGGCATATATATCCGCCCCAGCCGAAAACTCTGTTCCATAGGTGGGAATGACGGCATTTTCATTAAGCTTTTTTATTTTCATATCAAACTTATTCATCAATTCTGTCCTCGCTCCATCTAATTATTTTACCCTCTTTGAGTGAATTTTGCACATCAATTATTCTCTGATTTGACGAGCCTTTGAATCTTAAAGTGAGATCCTTTTTTTCTTCAACAAATTTTCCATCTACAAGAAAATCTATGCAGTCAAGCATACGCTTCGTAATTGAAAAATCACACAGCCTGCCTGAAAGAAGGTCTTTGTCAAAAGTATAGCCGCTATAGCACCAAACCGTCTTGTTCGGATAATTTCTTTTGACTTCCTCAAGAACTTCGCAAAGCACCTTCTGATTAACCGGCTCAAACGGTTCACCGCCAAGGAGCGAAAATCCTTCAATATAATCCGCCTCAAGCGCCTTTATTATGGTGGCCATTGTTTCTTCCGTAAACGGTTGTCCGTAGTTAAAATCCCATGCCTCTTCGTTGAAACAGTTCTTGCAGTGATGTGTGCAGCCGCTTACAAAAAGCGACACACGCACACCCGGACCGTTTGCAACGTCAAACGGCTTTATGGCAGCATAATTCATTGCTGTCTCTCCTTTCATATGTAATACTAATCCTAAATAAAATCGGTATTTCGGGCAGCTTAAAATAAAAGCATTACTTTCTCAACGTGCGATAATAATACTCACGGTTCAGTACATTCTTTTAAATTGTGATTAGTATAAAAGCTCTGTCTAAGTAAGGGCGACCCCATGTGGTCGCCCCAAAAAAGCAATTTCAATTTTACCGGGTGACCACAAGAGGTCGCCCCTACGCGATTTATGAAAAATTTTATTTGCGACAGCTTCGTACACAATATATCCTTTTAATTAAAGGTGAAGTACCCTTGATTTGATTTCTTTAGTCTTGCCGACATTCCAGAAGTTTTCACCAAGATAACCGCAGGTTCTTCTCGTAACATTCATCTTTCTCTGGTCTTTGTTGTGGCAATTCGGGCATTCCCATTCAAGGTCGTCATTGATGATAATTTCACCGTCAAAACCGCAAACATGGCAATAGTCACTCTTTGTATTAAATTCAGCATACTGAATATTGTCATAAATAAACTTAACAACAGATTCAAGTGCTTTAAGATTATTACGCATATTCGGAATTTCAACATAGGAGATAGCTCCGCCCGAAGAAATCTTTTGGAACTGACTTTCAAACGCGAACTTTGAAAATGCGTCAATATTCTCTCTTACATCGACGTGATAAGAGTTAGTGTAATAACCCTTGTCGGTTACGTCTTTTATTGTTCCAAAGCGTTCCTTATCAATTCTTGCAAAACGATAGCAAAGTGATTCAGCCGGTGTTCCGTAAAGAGCGAAACCAAGACCCGTTTCCTTCTTCCACTGCATACAATGATCTCTTAATGTATTCATTACTTTAAGTGCAAAATCGGTTGCGGTTGGATCGGTATGGCTTACGCCTTTCATAAGCTTTGTACATTCATAAAGACCGATATAACCAAGAGAAATTGTTGAATATCCGTTATAAAGATAGCGGTCGATTTTTTCGCCTTTGTCAAGTCTTGCAATTGCTCCGTACTGCCAGTGAACCGGGCTTGTGTCTGAAACGATACCTTTGAGCGCATTATGGCGGCACATAAGAGCTTCAAAACAAAGCTGAAGTCTTTCTTCCAAAAGTGACCAGAACTTGTCTTCGTCGCCTTTTGCAATGATTGCAATTTGCGGAAGATTTAAGCTGACAACGCCCTGGTTGAAACGGCCTTCAAATTTATAGTTGCCGTTTTCATCTTTCCAAGGTGCAAGGAATGAACGACAGCCCATCGGTGAGAAAACATTACCCTCATAGTTTTCACGCATTTTCTTTGCTGAAATATAGTCGGGATAAAGTCTTTTTGCCGAGCATTTAACTGCAAGCTTTGTGATATAGTCGTATTTTCCGCCTTTAAGGCAGTTGTGTTCGTCAAGAACATAGACAAGCTTCGGGAAGGCCGGAGTTACATATACGCCCTTTTCGTTCTTGATTCCCTGATAACGCTGACGAAGAATTTCTTCAATAATCATTGCGTTTTCTTCAATATATTCATCGTCTTCACGAAGATAGAGGAAGATAGTTACGAACGGTGACTGACCGTTTGTTGTCATAAGGGTATTTATCTGATACTGAATTGTCTGAACACCCGAGCGAAGTTCATCTTTAAGACGTTCATCAACAACCTTATCAATCTGTTCTTCCGAGAGTTCAGAGCCGAGACTTTCGGTAAGACGTTCTTTAAATTTTGCCTTGCTCTTTCTGAGATATTTTCCGAGATGGCTGACATCTACCGACTGTCCGCCGTATTGGCTGCAAGCAACGGAAGCAATAATTTGAGTCATGATGTTGCAGGCAACCTGGAAGCTTTTCGGGCTTTCAATAAGCTTTCCGTTCATAACTGTACCGTTGTCGAGCATATCGCCGATATTAATAAGGCAGCAGTTGAAAATGGGCTGAAGGAAGTAATCGGCATCATGGAAATGAATTGCACCTTCGTCGTGAGCCTTAGAGATATGCTCCGGCAGAAGGACTCTTCTTGTAAGGTCTTTTGAAACCTCGCCGGCAATAAGGTCACGCTGAGTTGCCGCCATAACAGCGTCCTTGTTGCTGTTTTCCTCCATAACGTCCTTGTTGCTGTTTTTGATAAGTGACAAAATTGAATCGTCGGTTGTGTTTGCTTTTCTTACAAGAGCGCGGTTGTAACGATAGAGAATGTATTTCTTGGCAAGCTCATACTTACCGGTTTCCATAAGCTTCTGTTCAACCATATCTTGGATATCTTCAACAAGAAGTCTTTTCCTTTTTTTATCGCTTACATAATCCGCGATTGCTTCAATCTGGTTGGCGGTAATTCTGTCATGTTCTTCAACGGCGTCATTTGCTTTCTGTATTGCAACAATAATTTTTGTGCGGTCAAAGTCAACCGTTGTGCCATCTCTTTTGATAACCTGCATTGCCTAACACTCCTTTTTATTCATGTAAAAAATTTATTAACTGTTAGTGTATTTTTAATTTTATATCATATTTTGTGGTTTGTCAATAGTTTTACCACAAGATTTTGTGTTTCGACAAAATAGCTAAAATATTGCAACAGCTTTTGTCGGTTTTTATTGCAAGTGTAATAAATAAATCGGTCAAAACTCGGAACATCTATAATGTTACACCTTATTTTGTGCTTAGTCAAGTATAAGTCACTATATTTTGTGATTTTGGCCGATTGCATAAAAAAAATACCTTAATTTTGTTAAATATTTAAGGAAAATTTTTCCGATAAAAAAATTGCTAAAATGTTCAGCGCTTTTAATTAATAATACTCATCATTTAAAAATAGAAGTCGGGCGGTAAGTTTTTTTGTGTCAGTCAGGGAGGTCTGTATCTGGCAGTTGAAATTTGAATTTTTTACAATCGCTAAGAGGATACTGACGAAGCATGGCTCGAAAAAGACCGGAGCAAATGTTTGATTTTAAGCGGTGATTAATATAATACAAAAAAGAGGCTCCCATACGGAAACCTCTTTAAAGTATTAATTATAAATTATTCGTTGATAGCTGTAACAACGCCTGAACCAACTGTACGACCGCCTTCACGGATAGCGAAACGAAGACCTTCTTCGATAGCGATTTCTGTGATGAGTTCAACGTCCATAACAACGTTATCACCCGGCATACACATTTCTACACCTTCAGGAAGAGAAATAACGCCTGTAACGTCTGTTGTACGGAAATAGAACTGAGGACGATAGTTGTTGAAGAACGGTGTGTGACGGCCGCCTTCATCTTTTGTAAGAACGTAAACCTGACCACGGAACTTTGTGTGCGGGTGAATTGAACCCGGTTTTGCAAGAACCTGACCACGTTCAACTTCTGTTCTCTGGATACCACGAAGAAGACAACCAATGTTATCACCGGCTTCTGCATAGTCAAGGATCTTTCTGAACATTTCGATACCTGTGCAGACTGTCTTTCTCTTTTCATCTGTAAGACCAACGATTTCGATTTCTTCGCCTGTCTTGAGCTGACCACGTTCAACTCTGCCTGTAGCAACAGTACCACGACCTGTGATAGTGAATACGTCTTCTACCGGCATAAGGAAAGGAAGGTCTGCTTTACGGTCAGGAGTCGGAATGTAATCGTCAACTGCATTCATGAGTTCCCAGATAGGAGCAAGCTCAGGAGCGTTGATGTCGTTGCCGTTGTATTCAAGAGCCTGAAGAGCTGAACCCTTGATGATCGGGCAGTCTTCGTCAAATTCATATTCAGCGAGAGTTTCGCGAATTTCCATTTCAACGAGTTCAAGAAGTTCATCGTCGTCAACCTGGTCAACTTTGTTCATGAATACGATGATTGCAGGAACGCCAACCTGACGGGCAAGAAGAAGGTGTTCTTTTGTCTGAGCCATAGGACCGTCTGTTGCAGCAATAACGATGATTGCGCCGTCCATCTGAGCAGCGCCTGTAATCATGTTCTTGATGTAGTCAGCGTGACCCGGGCAGTCAACGTGAGCATAGTGACGCTTGTCTGTTTCATACTCAACGTGAGCTGTGTTGATTGTAATACCACGTTCTCTTTCTTCGGGAGCCTTATCGATCATGTCATATGCTTCGAATTTAGCGTAACCCTTCATAGCGAGAGTCTTTGTGATGGCAGCTGTAAGAGTTGTCTTACCATGGTCAACGTGACCGATTGTGCCGATGTTAACGTGTGGTTTGGTTCTTTCAAATTTTTGTTTTGCCATTGGAATCTCCTCCTATACATTAGCATTAATTACTTATTTGATAGAGTAACTTATCAAGTTATATTCTAACATCAAACAGTTACAATTGCAATAGTTTTAACAAGAAAAAATCAGTCTTTCTTGCTTCTTTCCGATACAATGCCTTCGGCAATTGACTTCGGAACTTCTTTGTAACCGTCCGGTTCCATAACATACTGTCCGCGGCCCTGAGTTTTTGAACGAAGGTCTGTTGCATAGCCAAACATTTCTGCAAGAGGAACCCTCGCATTGATCTGTTTAACGCCCGAACGATCTTCAAAGCCCTGGATTTCACCGCGTCGTGAGTTAAGGTCGCCGATTACATCACCCATATAGTCTTCCGGAGTGATAACAGAAACCTTCATTATCGGCTCAAGAAGAACAGGGTTTGCTTTTCTTGCTGCATCTTTGAATGCCATTGAACCGGCAATCTTGAATGCCATTTCCGAAGAGTCAACTTCATGATATGAACCGTCATAAAGAGTAACCTTAACGTCAACCATGCTGTAGCCGGCGATAACGCCTGACTGCATAGCGCCCTGGATACCCTGGTCGATAGGTCCGATGTATTCCTTCGGAATAGCGCCGCCAACGATATTGTTGACAAATTCATAGCCCTTATCCGGGTTGGGTTCAATGTTGATCTTACAATGACCGTACTGACCTTTACCACCTGACTGACGGGCATACTTAGTGTCTGACGATGAGGCGCTGCGGATAGTTTCTCTGTAGGCAACCTGAGGCTTACCTACGTTAGCTTCAACCTTAAATTCACGAAGAAGTCTGTCTACGATAATTTCAAGGTGAAGTTCGCCCATACCGGCGATAATTGTCTGACCTGTTTCTTCATCTGTGTAGCAGCGGAAGAAACAGGTCAGACAATTATCGC
>CANQLQ010000029.1 GCA_947624755.1 uncultured Clostridia bacterium
GCGATGCCCACCACGCCATGCGTGCCACCTCTCCGTCACACTGCGTGTGACACCTCCCCTTTCAGGGGAGGTAAAATTGCCTAATTGAAAAATTACGAAAATAGGTTCAGCACCAAGCTGTGCCGTGGGGCAAGCGGTAAAGGCTTACATCAATCCAACCCACGTAACTCCCGCGGACGATGTCCGCCACGCCACGCGTGCCCATGCGTGCTTAAATTTACAGAAATTTACTCTTGACAAACAAATGTTCGGAGCATATAATTTTAATCAAAAGAGAAAACCGAAAGAGGTGGACGTTTGTGAGCAGAGAAAGAACATATTTCTGTATTGATATGAAATCATTCTATGCTTCGGTTGAATGTGCCGAACGGGGACTCAATCCATTTGAAACTAATCTTGTTGTTGCTGACCTGACAAGAGGTAAAAATGCTCTTTGTCTTGCAATTTCTCCGAAAATGAAAACGCTCGGCATAAAAAATCGTTGCAGGCTTTCCGAAATACCGAAAGAGGTTGAATATATCACTGCGACTCCGAGAATGCATTTTTATATTGAATATGCGGCGGATATCTATGGGATTTATCTTGACTATTTTGATCCGTCTGATATTCACGTCTATTCGATAGACGAATCGTTTATTGACGCGACGAATTATCTTGCCCTTTACAAGACCGATGCGAAATCGTTAGCTAAAAGGCTGATGAATGAAATTGCCGAAAAACTGCATATTCCGGCGGCGGCAGGAATCGGAACGAACCTTTTTCTTGCTAAGGTTGCTCTTGATATCAGCGCAAAGAACACCGCAGATCATATCGGTTATCTTACGGAAGAACTTTTCAAAAAAACGCTTTGGGAGCATAGACCGATAACTGACTTTTGGCAAATTGCAAAAGGCACGGAAAACCGTCTGAAAGCTCTTGCTCTTTTCACAATGAAAGATATTGCCTTTGCCCCGCCTGAAATTTTATACCGAACTTTCGGCATCAACGCAGAGCTTCTTATAGACCACGCATGGGGAAGAGAGAGCTGTCTTATGGAGGACATAAAAAGCTATAAAGGCAAGAGCAGGTCGGTTTCGTTTTCTCAGATTTTACCGAGGGATTATACTTTTGAAGAGGCAAGAATAGTGCTCAAGGAAATGGTTTTGAGCGGTTCTCAGGAGCTTATGAAACGGCGCTCTATATGCGGCAAGGTTTGGGTCGGAGTGGGTTATTCCGGTGAGATGCACGAATCAACTCATGCAAGCTCGCATCTTGAAAATTCAACAGCGGTATACAGTCTTTTGCTTCCGGCTGTGCTTGAAATTTATGACAGAGTTGCATTAAGAAGCGTTAAAATAAGGCGGCTTGGAATTGACTTTTCCGATGTATGCGATGAAAACTGTGAAGGGTACAGTCTTTTTACAGATACGGAAAAGCTTGAAAAAGAAAAAGCGAAAGAACATACGATACTCGAACTCAAACAGCGGTTCGGCAAAAACGCAGTTCTTCGCGGAACAAATCTTCTTTCCTGTGCAACGCAAAAAGAAAGAAATGAAATGATTGGAGGGCACAGAGCAGGTTATGATGACCCGAAAAGAAAGAGCTAAACAGTTTATGCCGTTTGATGCCATGAAGGGACTTCAGGAGGCGCTCAGAGCGAAGGAAGAGCATCATACACGAACCGAAAAACACGATGTTTCACCCGATGACGAAAAGACAAATTCAAAAGTACTTTCCGATATAAGAAAAGGAATGAAGGTTTCGGTTGATTTTTGGTATGCCTTTCATGATATTAATCTTGAAGGAACGGTAACGGCAGTAAACTATGCTTACAGATTTTTGAAAGTTGAGAAGCAGAAAATCAATTTTGATGATATTTATAAAATCAGAATAACAGAATATTTTTAAGGGAGCTCTGATTACATCTAAGCACGCATGGCGTGGCGGGCATCGCCCGCAGGAATTACGCGGGATAGAATTTATATAAAATTATAATTTTACTCCGCGAAAACACTTTGTCACTAATTTGGAAGTATTTTTTATTTTCCAAAAATCCAAGGTGATACTTTGTGCATTGCCGAGTATTTTTGCAAAGCATTACGGAATATTTGCAAGCAAGATGAGTATTAAGACTTATGCGTGATTTAATCGGAGGTTCCTTAATTATAAAAAACTATCTCATTAAAATTATAATTTTTTATCAACATTTTTATTTAAAAGGTTACTTATAAACAGTATTATTTTTAAAACACCTTATTCTGTTATATTGGAATCATAGAAGCATTTTTAACAGAAAAATTTCCACCGTCATATTTTAACTCACAGATAATTTCGGCTATTGTCGTTGGGGAATCGGAAACAACAGATATTTCAATTTTCATTACAAAGCCGCTTTCAAATGAGAATAAAACAGACGATATTTCATCGGTAAGCTTCATATCTTTTTCTGAATTTTTCTCAGGCGCTTTCAGCGTCAAATCAAAAAATTTTAATTCAGACGAATTTAATGACAAATTATCTTTTACATATTTTTCAAATTTTTCAAGAGGAAATTCTGCTGAAGTGATCGACTGACCATCTGATTCAATTATGTAAAGTCTTTCTCTGTACCAATCTGTAGAGCCGGAAATTGGTGAAATTGCGATCAATTCATTCTTTTTGTCATTATTAATGTCTTTCTCAAAAAGCTTAACATCTTCCTCATCTTTTCTGACTGACGCCCAATTTAAAATGTAAAATTTTTCACCTAAGGACAGATAAAGCTTATCATTCTCTTTGTTGCTTGCAAAGAGCTGTGCTGCACCGTCTTCTGTTTCACTGATTTTAAGCCACTGACTTTTACGATCCCATTTCAGCCAATCCGAAGTCTCGGACGGCAAATCCTTCGGCAGGTCGATTTCCTGCAATTGTTCGCTTTTAGCAGAATATGTTTGTTTCATTTGATCGTCTTTTGAACAACCGGTGAAACATAATATCAGCAAAAATACTATTAGTAATGTACATGCCCTTTTGTTCATATTTTTAACCGCCTTTAAATTAAGATTTATAATATTTGAAGCTATGTTACAATTGATTCTCAGAATGTAGGAATCCGGTTTATAACCTTTTCTGATATCTTCATGTTTATCCCCCATTTCTTTTTTATTTAAAAGCATCGTTACTTTACTGCTCCATAATATTGATTTTTTTAAATTTTTCAATAGAATATGCAAAACCCGTCGTTTCTTCTGCGACTTTGACACATTTAAGGAAGCTCTAATTAAAATATTGAACATCGCTTTCAGTCATTTATGTTTTGATATCAGCCGGAATCATAAAAACCTGTACAGATAAAATGTTTTTTATACATATACAGCGACCTCCTTTCGTTGTCTGTTATATAAATGTTTTGAAACAACTTTTTACTACAATTTTTTTAAAATTATTATTATTTATTTTTAAGGACAGGTTCTTTAACTGCTTTTGAGTATAACAATTACCGTAAAAACACTCTCTTTCTGCTCAAAAGAAATAGTGCCGTCATATCGTCAGTTTCTCTAATCAAAATCACTTCTGTATATATTTAATAGAAAATAGCAGATAGTTTTTACTAAAATCTATAAATAATATCAAACTCCGTCATAAGTAATTACTTCTTATTTGAGTATTTTTGAAAACCATATGTGTATAATGCCGCGTTTGATTTGCACCCTTGAAAAGAATAATTTAGTTTTCTTTACTTGGGAAAACATCACGTATTCGGGCTGCTTTCTCGGATTCATGGGAATTTCATTCTCGGTTCCTATGCTCCGGCGATTTATTGAAAAGTATCATTATCCCTTGTGTCTGCCTTTGCTTCATCGGTTATAATCCTATGTTTCCCACTATATCTGAACATTTAAAATAGGCAAAAAAGGCGAGAACCCTTGATATATAAGGGCTCTCGCTGGCACCCATAGTAGGACTCGAACCTACATCTAAGTCTTAGGAGGACCTTATTCTATCCCTTGAACTATATGGGCATAAATTTATTTAGATTTGATGGGAGTACAAAAGCGAAATGGATCTTGGTTTAACAAAGTCTTAGAAGGGTTTATTATAACCATTTAACTAAGCAGATATATTGATAATGATCCGCTGTGTTCCTGCTAATTTTGATACAAGCCAACAACTGCTAACTCCTAACTGACATATCCGCAATGTGAAATTTTTGTTTGTTCTTTTCGATCAAACGGTAATTTACGGGCAACGCTCAGTCTGACATTTACGTTTTTTGTGCAAGATATAAATCTATGGTATCGTAAATATTGATAGTACCGCCTGCTTCATTAATCGCTTGACGCATTTCTGATTCAAACATTTCTTTTAGAGTTGGATTTAGCGCGCGGTGATCCGAGTAGGTATTCAATAAATGAATATATTCGTCTGTATTTAATTTTCTCACACGTTTGTATAACTGATATTCTACATTTTCAAATCCATACCGTGTCAGCTCTTGCACAATAATAATACAATCCTCTTTGCTAAACTCTTTTTGTTTTTCGCCGGAATGCCTAAACTTATTGTAAATTTTTTGACTTGCTATATTGCTTGGGTCATCAACACGATTTGGGAAAGGATGATTCCAAAACAAAGCAATGCTGCCGCCCCTTTTTAGGGAGTTCATAATTTTAGAATATGCTTCCTTCTTTGGCAGCCAATGAAACGCGGTAGCGCAGTATATTAAGTCGCAACTGTTTTCTTCAATGGGACAATTCATAAAATCCATATTGATGACATTAAAGTTGCTGTATGCTTTATATTTCTCCGCGACAAATGTACTCAGATTTTCTCCAAGCTCAATTCCTGTTACCTTGCAGTCTAATTGAATAAACGGCAATGTAGCCTGCCCGGTTCCTATGCCTATTTCAATCAATTTGCTGCCTTCTTTAATTTGAGAATATGAGATAACATTTTCAAACAGTGCCTGCGGATATCCGGGTCGATATTTATCATAATTTACGGCATCTTCGTTAAAAGTCCACTGTAATTCCACTTACCGTCCCCCTCTAACTTCAGATTGAATTTATCGGGCGACTTATCCTCGCCACTCAATAAACCATACCATAAAGGAATGAATATTTCAACATTGTAGGCCTCCGGCGTACAACATATACCCTAAGCGGCAGCATACACCGCAAAGACGCGCTTTTCAATTTTTCTGCCCCTTGTATCAAACTCTGCAAGGTTATATCTGTGTTCCTGTTGATTTTAATACAAAATAAAAGCTTTTATATTGTTGGGTAAGAGATTTTTGCTTGCTCTTTAAATGTTAAGTTATTTTTCCCCTGTTTTGATAAAATGGATTAATTCTTCCACATCATTAAAGTCGTCATAATCGCCATTAAGCCCTTGTCGATGATAGATAACGCCTGCTTTTTCATTCCGTTCAAGGCAGTCTAAAAGCTCCGTTTCTCCGTATCTTTTGATAAACAAGGTAAACCCATAAGGTTTGATTTTGGACAGCAACCCTTTTCTGCATTCCGATTTGCATTCATAGCAATGCTCATATTTTTTCTCGGCGGAGCATTTTTTGTTTTCGCATCTATCCTTGTCAGGACATTCTTCCGAATTGCATCCGGCGCAATGTTCGTTCTCGTTGCATAAGCAACATGCTAATCCGCAGCGTGCGATTCCAAGTTCTCGTTTCATTATACTCATTCCAATAGCTTTCGATTTGACGGAAAGATATATTTCCCAATTAATAAAGCATACCACAAATCTGTGAATAAATCTGCCGCTATCGGTTTCGACATACACCTTACACCGCAAAAGCTCGCTTTTCAATTTCCCCGGCATTGTACCAAACTACGCGAGATCATATCATTAAAATCAGACATTCGCTTCGGCCTTTTTCATGTCCTCCATGTCCGATGAAAAAATCCTCACCGTTCGATGTCCGCTATTAAGTTCTGATTAGTATGATTTTTAAAACGCATAAAAATTTTATCATTCTTTATTGATTATGTCAACCTGAAATGGGGTGATTTTTAATATTAATCAGTATTTTTAGCCGGCTTTTTATAATAAACATTTGACTTTAAAGTAGATTTATATTATTGTATATATTATGCTTTACAGACAGTATAGAACAAACAAAGAAAGGAATCATTACGAATGAAAATTATTTTCATTTGTATTTTACGGTAATAAAAATGAGTAGTAATTGTTCAGGCAACTGTTCGTCTTGCTCGTCGGACTGCAAAGACAGAGATATGACTCTTAGGCAGAACGAACAGAGTAATATCAAAAAAATTTATGCCGTTATCAGCGGAAAGGGAGGTGTCGGAAAATCCTCCGTAACTTGTATGCTTGCCGCCGCAATGCGCAAGGCGGGTAAAAAGGTTGCGGTTCTTGATGCCGATGTAACCGGGCCGTCAGTCCCTAAAATGTTCGGTATTACCGAAAAAGCAACGGCTGAAGGTAATCTTCTCAATCCGGCTGTCACAAGAAGCGGTATAAAGGTTATGTCTGTCAACCTTCTTCTTGAAACCGATGAAACCCCGGTTGTATGGAGAGGACCTGTAATCAGCGGCGTTATTCAGCAGTTCTTCACCGAAGTTAAATGGGGCGATGTTGACTATATGTTCATTGATATGCCTCCGGGAACAGGCGATGTTTCTCTTACGGTTTTTCAAAGCATAAAGGTTGACGGTATCATCGTTGTCACAACCGCGCAGGATCTTGTAAGTATGATAGTTGCAAAAGCTGTCAATATGGCGAAGATGATGAACGTGCCTATAGTCGGACTGATTGAAAATATGAGCTGGTTTGAATGTCCCGACTGCGGAAAGAAACATTATATTTTCGGTGAAAGCAAGCTTTCCGCGGTTGCGTCTTCGCATGGACTTGATGTTCTTGCCTCCCTTCCCATAAACACAAAAACACCGGCTTATGCAGATAAAGGTATGATTGAAGAAGCCGACCTCGGTGAATTTGCCGGAGTGGTTGCGAAGCTTCTTTGATAAGATAGAATTTCTAAATCTTTTAAAGCTTTTAAGAAAGCTCTGATTAAATCTAGCGCGCATGGCGTGGCGGGCATCGGCAGGCATCGCCTGCATGAATTACGCGTGTTGGATTGATGTAAGTCTTTACCGCTTGCCCCACGGCACAGCTTAGTGCTGAACCTATTTTCGTAATTTTACGATTAAGCAATTTTTCCTCCCCTGAAAGGGGAGGTGTCACACGCAGTGTGACGGAGGGGTGTACGCATGGCGTGCGGCAATTACGCGGCGGGCATCGCCCGCAGGAATTACGCGGGATAGAAATTATATAAAAATATAATTTTATTCCGCGAAAACATCTTGTCTCTAATTTGGAAGTATTTATATGTTCCAAAAATATAAGTCAATACTTTATGTATTGCCGAGTATTTTGGCAAAGTATGACGGAATAATTTACCGTCAAGCAGGGCAGCTTGTATTAATCAGTGATTCCTTAAAAAGCAAACACAAAAGTTAAAACAGCCTGAAATTTTATTTTGGCTTAATAATAAACAAGAAAGGACACATTACAGACATTCTTAAATTTTCAGATGACTGTGAGTATGGATTTTTTATGAAAAGAGTTATTGGCAGAGTTTTTCTCGGAATTTTTGCAGTTATTATTATAGGTATAGTTGCTTTGGCGGTATACCTTTTCGGACCTGAAAAGCCGACCGCCGACGTAAAACCCACACTTAAAGACGCAGACGGAAAGTCTTATATTGCCGCTGTTGATGATTCAGGAGAAACCTATGCTGTCGTTACCGACGCACAAGGCAACAGATGGGCGGCAAAATTTGAAAACGGCAAGGTCGGAGAAACCGTTATCAATGTAAATAATCAGTTTGAACCGTCGGATGTACTGACCGAATATTCGGGACCAATGATTGAGGAAACTCAGAATCCTAATGAATTTACCGGCAGTGTTGTATCGGAAAATGCAGCGGCAACCGATAATCAGTCCTCAACACAGAACGGAGAACCTTCGACCCAAAAAGGAGAAACTCCGTCAAATAACGAGGCGCCGGAAACCAAGGACACAACTGTTGTTCCGACAAACACCCCTTCAAGTGAATTTAAAATTGATAAATACCGTGAAATCTTTTTAGGCAATACTTATATTATGGAGTTTACAACCAATGACCCCGAACTTGGCGATACGCCGGTAATGTGTGCCGCAAAGAACGGCAATATCATTATAGATACAAAGATCGAAGGAATTTCCTGCAAGATGCTTTATCGTGCGGACAAAGACAAGACTTATCTTCTTCTTGACAATTACAAAAAGTACAGTGAAATTCCCGAAAGCTTGATGGGCGACGATTTTAATATGTCGGATCTTAATGTTATGTCTAACTTCGGAGGCGGCGGCTCAACGAAAAGAGAAGTTACAAAATCCAAAGTTACAATCTCAGGCAAGACGCTTGACTGCGAAAGCTATGTCAACGCTGACGGAACAGAAACAAGATACTATTTTGAAGGCGAAAATCTTGTAAGGCTCGATTCAATAGACGCAAACGGAACAGTAAATTCGACTTTCGTTTCGAGACTTACAACCGATGTTCCCGATTCAACCTTTGATATTCCGTCCAACTATGGTTATCTCAATTTGAGCTGGCTCGGTCTTATCGCTTAAAAATTAAACGGGACTGTCACAGAATAATCTGCGGCAGTCCTTTTTTCAGTTAATGTTATAAATTTCTTTGTAGTTATCCCGGTGAAGCTCGTCCTCGGGATCGCGCGGAATCAAACCGGTACACTCGGTATTTGACATTACGGCGTAGCGGTTATATAAAAAGTCATTTATGCCGTTGATATTGTAAGGATCGGAACCTTCGGGCTTGTAATGCTTTTTTTGATTTTTCAATTTATCACCCTTAAATTATTATTTGCACAGAAAAAAACATCATTCCGAAAAAACAGAAATGATGTTTTTGTTAATTGTATTATTTTGTTGTATTAGAAAATAATTTTTGGTCTTATTTGGCAGAAACGCTGAAATTGTAGGAGAACTTTGTACCCTTGTGCATAATGTACGGGTCGCGAAGGCAGGAGTTGCCCGGTGCGTCGCCGCCTACACCTCTTTGCATTAGGTCTATGCATACGGTTGTGAAATCCTCATGTTTAAGAGTGTGAATATGTGTTGCCTTGTCAAGGTCGTCAATGCCGTAATGATAGCAGGCGAAGCAGAAAGGTTTGTCACCGGTCGCGGTGAATTTAAGACCTTTGCCGTTTTCGTCGGAAATTTCCATATATCTTACATCGGTTCTCTGACCGTTTTCCTGCGGCCTCATGTAATGATGCTCAAGGTCTGCAACACTCTTTTCAAAAATTGCGATTTTACCGCCTGTCTTTCGGTCGCAATAGGTTTCGTGCGGACCTCTGCCGTACCATTTTACGTTGCAGAATCTCTTCGGCATTTCAAACTTCAGACCGAAACGAAGCATATCCATTGCCGCGGTAGTTTCATAAAAAACGTCTATTTTTCCGTCCGGGTGAACGGTATAGGTAAGTTTTGTATTTTTAAGACCGAGTGCGGAAATTTTTGTTACGATGTATGCGCTGTGACTGTATTTGTGGACAAGGACAGCCTTCGTTTTTGCCGAAGAGGTTGAAATTTTCCACAAATAAAGAGGATGAACTGCAATGAGCGGCGGAACAAAGTTTAAAAAGTCAATATCGTTGTCTGTAAGCGCCCGGTAGAAGTTTGGCTTAAAGGCATCATTAAGATATTCTTCGCCGTCTTTTTTCATTGACAAAAGCATACCGTCTTTGAAGCGGTATTCAAAATTTTCACCGCTTACTGTAAAGTCTTTTTCCGAGCCTTTTATTTCAATGTCGCCGATATCCTTTTCGGCTTCTTTTTTGTCCGCTTCTTTTATTGTGTACTGATCCCATGCCTGCTCGAAGCCCTTTTCGGCAAAGCGGCAGTCTTTTTTCAGAAGGAAAGAGAAGGTGATTATAACTTCACCCGAGGGCATTTCTTTTGTTTTGTAATCAATAACAAATTCCGATTCCGAAAGCGGAGCTGTGCTTTCATAAGCTTCGGCAGGAACCTTACCTTCTTCAAATACGACGCCGTTTTCAGCGATTGTATAAACAAGGTCGAAAGCTGAAAGGTCAGAGAAAAGCTGTTTATTTTTGACAATGAATTTGCCTTTTGAAGCGTCTTTTGCTTCAACCTTCATTTCGGCATAGACTTTCTTAACTTCATAATATGAAGGGTGAACCTTGCGGTCGGCGGCGACAATGCCGTTTGCGTTGAAATAAGTGTTACTGCCGACAATTGCACAGACATTGTACGGAGGGGCAAACCACTTTTCCTTTTCGTTATAGTCCGTTCCGTAAAGCCATTGGTCGTTGCCGTTGACATCTTTTTTATGAACCGCCTGGTCAACAAAATCCCATATATAGCCGCCGCAAAGGTTGTCATATTTTTCAAAAGCGTCCATATATTCCTGGAAGTTTCCGAGACTGTTTTCCATTGCGTGGGCATATTCGCAAAAGATTACGGGCTTTGTATAATCCGAAGCGGCAATAGGTTTGCTGTCCGCAGCAAGCGCATTTGCAATATTGTCGAACCATGTAATTGTAACAGGTTCTCTTTTGCCGAGCTTTTCAACCAAATCCTCAAGAGGATACATACGGCTTATAACGTCCGATTTTGTAAAGTCGAAGTCGCCTTCATAATGGAACTGTCTTGTCTTGTCCAGCTCAAGCGCGGCTTCTTTCATGCGCAGGAAGTTAATTCCGTCTCCGGCTTCATTGCCTAAACTCCACATAAATACGCAAGGGTGGTTGCGGTCACGAAGAACCATTCTTTCCATACGGTCAATAACAGCTTTTGTCCACATCGGGTTGTCACCGGGAACATTTTTTCTTCTTACTCCGTGAGTTTCAAGGTCGCATTCGTCCATGACCCAGAAGCCGTATTCATCGCAAAGGTCATAGAATCTCGGGTCGTTCGGATAATGGCTTGTGCGAATCGAATTAATGTTTGCCCTCTTCATAAGATTAAGGTCTTCGATATATCTTTCGTCGGGAACTGCCCACCCGAAATCGGGATCATAGTCATGGCGGTTTGTTCCGCGGATAAGAAGGGGTTTGCCGTTGACGAGAATTTTTTCACCGGCAATTTCAACCTGTTTAAAACCTATACGGATAGCCTTGTAGGTGACCTTGCCGTTGCAGGTTATCTTGAAAAGAAGAGTATAAAGGCTCGGATTTTCGCTTGACCAAAGCTCCGGTTTTTCAATAAATTTTTTGAAAAGAACCTTGTTTTCGCACCTTGCGCCGGTCACAAGCTCGGTTGAACCGATTTCGGTTCTTTCGCCGTTTTTCAAAAGTGAAGCTTCAAACGAAACGCAGTTTCCGCCGTTGGCATAGTCGCGAATCACAGCTTCAACGGTGAGGTTGGAATCGGTATAATTGTTGACAAGCTCGGTTGTTACATACACGTCTCGAAGAGTCTGTTTAGGTTCGCTGAAAATATAAACTTCACGATAAATTCCGCAAAGGGACCACATATCCTGGTTTTCAAGATAGGTTCCGTCGGTATAGCGGTATACTATAGCGGTAACCTGGTTTTCGCCGGGTTTTACATATTCGGTGACGTTAAATTCATGCGGTGTGTTTGAACCTTGAGAATAGCCGACTCTTTTGCCGTTGACAAAAACTTCAAGACCTGATTTTGCCGCGCCGAAATGAAGAAAAATTTCTCTTTCGTTCCAGTCCTCAGGAATGTTGAACTTTGTTCGGTGAGCGCCGATTTCCTGACCGCTTACATCAATTGAAGGAATTTTCTTTTCGTCAACCGAAATTGCGTTTGGAAATGAATTTGCATAGTACAGGGGCTTTGTGTAATCTTTTTGGAACTGCCATACGCCCGGAATCTGAATGTCCTCCCAAAGGCTGTCGTCAAAGGCGGTGTCGGTGAATTTTTCCGGAAGGGAGGGAACGCCTTTTTTCCAAAAGAATTTCCATTTTCCGTTAAGTGAAATTTTGTAAGGTGAATTTTCTCTGTTTACCGCTTCGTTTTCGCTGTCGAATGCAAAAGCGATAACGTGGCCGTCTTCTTTGTTTTCTTTGATGATATCAGGGTTTTCCCAAATGTACTTCATCTTCGTATTTCCTTTCGTTTTATAATAGATGTATTATAATGAACAATATCATTTTACTAAAATAAGGTATCAAAGTCAAGAAGCATACTTTACGCTTTGGTAAACCTTGACAACAAAAAAACGGGCGGATATAATTTAAGAAATTACTGATTAAATCACGCTTAGGGAATGATACTCATCTTGCTTGCAACGGCAATACACAAAGTATTGACTTAAATTTTAAGATACTTCCAAATTAGGGACAAAGTGTTTTCGCGTTGAATGTGTAGATTAGTCTTTATCTTCTTGATTTTTGGTTTGAGCTTTTTTGTTGTAATTTGTGCAAATTATCGGTTTTGA
>CANQLQ010000030.1 GCA_947624755.1 uncultured Clostridia bacterium
CATGGGTTGCTCCTGCAAAACAAAATATGGAAATAAACGTATCTGTAAAGACGGACCTGTGCTTGAAAAGGAGGAAATTATATGGTAAACACAAAAGTTGACCTTTGCGGTATAACGCTTGACAACCCTGTAATTCCTGCCTCCGGCACATTCGGTTTCGGCTATGAGTTTGCGGAGCTTTATGATATAAACATGCTCGGCACATTCTCTTTCAAAGGAACTACCAAAGAGCCGAGATTCGGTAACCCAACACCGAGGATTGCCGAATGTAAAAGCGGTATGATAAACTCTGTCGGACTTCAAAATCCCGGAGTTGAAGCTGTTATTGAAAACGAACTTCCAAAGCTTAAAAAGCGCTTCAGCAAGCCCGTTATGGCGAACATCAGCGGTTTTTCGATTGACGAATATGTTTATTGCTGTGAAAAAATTGACAAAGAAGAGCAGGTGGGCTGGCTTGAAGTCAATGTAAGCTGTCCTAATGTTCACGGCGGAGGAATGAGCTTCGGTATAAGCGCCGAATCGGCCGCTAAGGTTACAAAAGCGGTCAAAGCCGTTACAACAAAGCCTGTTTTTATAAAGCTTTCACCGAATGTTACCGATATAACCGAAATTGCGCTTGCCTGTGAAGAAGCGGGCGCGGACGGAATAAGTATGATAAACACACTGCTTGGAATGAGAATCGATCTCAAAACAAAAAGGCCTGTTATCGCCAACAAAATGGGCGGTTTTTCCGGAGCGGCAATTATGCCTGTTGCACTTCGTATGGTTTACCAGGTTTTTGAAAAGATAAATATTCCGATTATCGGTATGGGCGGCATTTCAAGCGCTGACGACGTAATTGAAATGATGCTTGCCGGAGCGACTGCCGTTGAGGTAGGGGCGGCAAACCTTGTTGACCCATTTGCCTGCAAAACGATAATTGAAGATTTGCCGAAGGTAATGGAAAAATACGGTATCAAAAATTTAAAAGATATAATAGGAGGAGCGCACTAATGGGTAAAGACGTTATTATCGCCTGCGACTTTGCGGGGGAAGAGGAATGTATGAGCTTCCTCGATAAGTTCACCGAAGAGAAGCCGTATGTAAAAATCGGTATGGAGCTGTTCTATTCGGCAGGCCCCGAAATTGTAAGGGAAATTAAAAAAAGAGGACACAAGATTTTCCTTGACCTCAAGCTTCACGATATTCCCAACACGGTAAAAAAGACAATGGCTGTTCTTTCATCTCTTGATGTTGATATGTGCAACCTTCACGCAAGCGGAACAAAGACTATGATGGAATTTGCGCTTGAAGGCTTGACAAGACCGGACGGCACAAGACCGCTTCTTATTGCGGTAACTCAGCTTACCTCAACGAGCGAAGAAAGAATGAAAAGCGATCTTCTTATTGAAAAGCCTCTTGATGAAGTTGTTATGCATTATGCAAAGTGTGCTGCCGAAGCCGGTCTTGACGGTGTAGTATGTTCACCTCTTGAAAGCGGAAAGGTTCACGAGGTCTGCGGCAAAAATTTTATAACCGTAACACCGGGCGTTCGTTTTGCGGACGGTGATGTAGGCGACCAGGTTCGTGTTACAACTCCCGAAAAAGCAAAAGAAATCGGCTCTGATTATATTGTAGTCGGAAGACCTATAACTCAGTCGGAGGATCCTGTTGCGGCGTACAGACGCTGCGTAAAGGGCTTTATAAATTAAACAGAAAGGAAAAGGTACAAAACTTGTATCAGGTAAGACAAAATGGATACTAAGATTGAAGTAGCAAAGGCGCTTCTTGAAATCAAAGCGGTTTTCTTCCGTCCCGAAGAACCGTTCGTATGGGCAAGCGGAATAAAAAGTCCTGTTTACTGCGATAACAGACTTATACTCACCGCTCCCGAAAAAAGAACGCTTGTTGAAACAGCAATTGCCCAAACCGTAAAAAATAATTATCCCGATTGTGAAGTTCTTATGGGCACTTCGACCGCCGGTATTGCCCATGCCGCAATTGCCGCAGAAATTCTCGGTATGCCTATGGGCTATGTCCGTTCGGGTGCAAAAGACCACGGCAGACAGAATCAAATTGAAGGCAGACTCGAAAAAGGGCAGAAGGTTGTTGTTATCGAAGACCTTATTTCAACCGGCGGCAGCGTTATTGAAGTTGTAAATGTTCTCAGGCAGGCCGGCGCTGAGGTACTCGGCATTGTAAGTATTTTCACCTACGGTATGCAAAAAGGTATTGAAAGACTTGCCGCTGCAAACGTGAAAAATATAAGCCTTACAAACTTCGATACAATCGCGCAGGTTGCCGCTGAAAACGGCTACATCAAACCGGAGGATATAGCAAGACTTATCAAGTTCAGAGATAATCCGAGCGACGAAAGCTGGATCGGAGCATAAAAGAAAGGGAATATACGGTGACCAAGATGAGAAGTGTAATTGACATACTTGACCTTTCAACCGAAGAGATAGACGAGCTTATTGAAACGGCTCTCGATATCATTGCTGACGGTAAAAAATATTCGGAAAAGTGTAAAGGCAAGAAGCTTGCCACCCTTTTCTTTGAGCCGTCAACGAGAACAAGGCTTTCTTTTGAAGCCGCAATGTATGAACTCGGCGGACAGGTGCTCGGCTTTTCGGATTCGGGCAGCTCATCTGCATCAAAGGGTGAAAGCGTATCGGACACAGTTAGAGTTGTAAGCTGCTATGCTGATATTATTGCAATGCGCCACCCGAAAGAGGGTGCGCCTATGGTTGCAAGCATGAAGGCATCGGTTCCCGTTATCAACGCGGGCGACGGCGGACACAACCATCCGACACAAACCCTTGCCGATCTTCTGACGATAAAAAGAGAAAAGGGCGCTTTTGAAGGAATCACGGTAGGCTTCTGCGGCGACCTTAAATTCGGAAGAACAGTCCATTCCCTTATAGGAGCGCTTTCAAGATATAAAAATGTCAGTTTTGTGCTTATTTCTCCCGATGAACTCACAGTTCCGAGCTATATTAAAAAAGAAATTCTCGACGCAAAGAATATTAAATATTACGAAACTACCGACCTCGAAAAAGCAATGCCAGAGCTTGACATTCTTTATATGACCCGTGTTCAGAGAGAGCGATTCTTCAACGAACAAGATTATATACGTCTCAAAGACAGCTACATTCTCACTCCCGAAAAGCTCAAAAATGCAAAGGAGGATATGTGTATTCTTCATCCGCTTCCAAGAGTAAACGAGATTTCCGTTGCCGTTGACGAAGACCCGAGAGCGCTTTATTTTAAGCAGGCGCTTAACGGAAAATATATGAGAATGGCGCTTATTCTTAAACTTTTGGAGGTGCAATAAGATATGATTATCAATCCGATTGAAAACGGAATAGTGATTGACCACATTAAAGCGGGTAAAGGTATGCAGCTTTACAACATACTTCATCTCGGAGAGCTTTCCTGCTCTGTTGCAATAATAAAAAATGCAAACAGCGTGAAATTGGGCAAGAAGGATATCATTAAAATTGATGAAGTTATTGACCTTGACCTTGACATAATCGGCTACATTGATCCGGGTATTACCGTTAACATCATCAGAAACGGTGTCAACGAAAAACGTGTAAATATTGAAGCACCCGAAAGAATTACCAATGTAATCAAATGCAAAAATCCTCGCTGCATTACTTCCGTTGAGCAGGAGCTGCCTCATGTATTTAAGCTTACTGACAGAGAAAATATGGTTTACCGCTGTATTTATTGCGAATCAAAGGCAAAATAAATTTAATAGCACCCGATAAGAGAACGGTATCTTATCGGGTTGTTTTTATACTGTATCAGATGATACAGTCTGAATTTTTCCTTATTTTCAACATATTCAATATATTTTTCAACATCGAAATTGAGAGCTTATTTATTGACTTTGAAACGCAAAAAAGATACAATATATACGATATTAAAAATCCAAGGAGAAAATAAAAATGAGTGCATTTTTCCCCGAAACAAAGAAAAAGCTCGGTTTCGGAGTAATGAGACTTCAGATGAACGGTGATGAAGTTGATTATGACGAATTTTGCAAAATGATTGATGCATTTCTTGCAAACGGTTTTAACTATTTTGATACAGCGCACGGCTATATTTCCGGAAAAAGCGAAGTTGCTCTTTGCCAATGCCTTACAAAAAGATATCCGCGGGAAAGCTATCTTCTTGCCAACAAGCTTTCCGAAGGCTTTTTCAAGAACGAGGAGGATATTGTTCCCTTCTTTGAAAGTCAGCTTGAAATTTGCGGTGTTGATTATTTCGACTTCTATCTTATGCACGCCATGAGCGCTGAATATTATCCGAAATATATGAAGTGCAGAGCGTTTGAAATCTGTAAAAGTCTTAAAGAACAGGGTAAAATCAGACACATTGGTATGTCTTTCCATGATACTGCCGATGTGCTTGACAAAATTCTAAGCGAACAGCCTGATATTGAATTTGTTCAGCTTCAGTTTAACTACGCTGACTTTGAGGACGAAAGGGTACAAAGCCGAAAATGTTACGAGGTGTGCGTAAAACATAACAAACCTGTTATTGTAATGGAACCAGTAAAGGGCGGCAAGCTTGTAAATCTTCCGAATGAAGCGGGCAGGATTCTTGAAAACCTCGGCCATGGCAGCAAGGCGAGTTATGCAATCCGCTTTGCGGCCTCTTTTGAAAATGTTTTCATGGTGCTTTCGGGCATGGGCAATATGGAAATGATGAACGATAACATAAGCTTTATGAGGAATTTTGTGCCGCTTTGCGACGAGGAGTACAAGGCGGTTGAAAAGGTCAGAGATATCCTTTTAAAGCTTGACACGATTGAATGTACGAAATGTCGTTATTGCGTTGACGGCTGTCCAAAGAAAATTCTTATTCCTGATTTGTTTGCCTGCTATAATAATAAAATTCAGCTTAAAATCGAAACCGTAAACAAGGAGTACGCCGAAGTTACGAAGAATAACGGCAAAGCTTTAGACTGCATAAAATGCGCGAAGTGTGAATTTATCTGTCCGCAGCATCTTAAAATCAGAAATCTTCTTGAAAAAGTTGCGGCTGAATTTGAATAGTAGTGGCGACCCCGTGTGGTCGCCCACGGGCATCGCCCGCAGGAATTACGCGAGGTAGATTTATGTAAGCTTTTACTCTTAAGCCGCGAAATGGTATGCGAAGTGGCGACCCAAACAGGGTCGCCACTTCGCGTTTTGTAAATAACTATTAGTGAATTATATCCGCGTTTTGTATTGAGCCGACATAAAAGCTGTCATCTGAGTTTTTGCGAAGCGTTACACGAACATATTTTGCAGGTTCGGGTTCAATCATATTTCCGTTTGAATCCTGAGCCCAGTCCTCTCCGGCAAGATAGCCTACGGTAAGAATTACGCTGTTGCCTTTTTTGTCGATATCAACAACTCTCGGCGTATAAATCGGCGTAATGCCGGTAATCGGTATGACATAACAATTTTTCTTTTCGCTGTAGTTAAATTCTATTCCGCCGCCATCGACGGAGCAATGGTTAATTTTTACATCACTTCCGAAAAGCTTTTCAAACTTTTCTTCAACATTTTTTTCGGGCAAAAGCATACCGTCCTGCGTGTAATCAAAAGCGTCCGGGTCTTTGGTTTCCTCAAGAATTGACCAAATGGTGATAGCAACAAGCTGATTTATGTTTGCGGTTGTAACATCATCAAAGGTCTCGGGGTCATTCATAATAACCGGAGCAATAAGCTCTTCATATTCCTGACGCTTTTCATAATCTATAGCAGATTTTTTGTCTTTTATTTTGCCGGCGGAAAACATTACAATACTGACTATTCCCGTCAAAACAAGCAAAAGAACAATTGAGCCGACAACATAATTAAGGACTTTTTCTCTTTTTTTACTTTTCACTTTCGCTGCCCCCTTATCTTATCTGACCGTTTCCGTAAATCTGATATTTTACAGTTGTAAGGTTATTCAGACCAAGCGGACCTCTTGCGTGAAGCTTTTGGGTAGATATACCTATTTCTGCGCCAAAACCAAATTCACCGCCATCGGTAAATCTTGTTGAAGCGTTTACATATACCGCCGCCGCATCAATTTGAGAAAGGAATTTGCGGCTGTTTTTATAGCTTTCGGTTACGATACATTCGCTGTGGCCTGTTGTATATTTCATTATATGAGAAATTGCTTCATCAATATCCGAAACAATTTTTACGCTGATTTCATAACCGAGATATTCTTTGCCGAAGTCCTCTTCTGTTGCCGGGACAGCGTCGGTGAGAATTTTACAGGCTTCTTCGTCAGCGTGGATAATAACGCCTGCGCTTTTAAGTCTTTTTTCTATTATCGGCAGAAATTCTTTTGAAACGCTGCGGTGAATAACAAGACTTTCGCACGCATTACATACGGACGGTCTTGAAACCTTTGCGTTATAAATAATGTCGCTTGCCATTTTTAAATCGGCAAATTCATCAACATAAACGTGACAGTTGCCTGTTCCCGTTTCGATTACGGGAACTGATGAATTTTCTTTGCAGGCCTTAATAAGACCTGTGCCGCCGCGCGGAATAAGCACATCGACATATTCGGTAAGATTCATAAGTTCGTTTGCGCTTTCTCTTGAAGTATCGGTCAAAAGCTGAATTGCATCGACCGGAATTTCGGTTTCAGAAAGAGCTGCTCTCATCGTTTCGGCAATTGCAATATTTGAATTAACGGCCTCTCTGCCGCCGCGAAGAATTACCGAATTACCCGACTTGAGACAAAGTGCGGCAGCGTCAGCGGTAACATTAGGTCTTGCCTCATATATCACGGCAATAACACCGAGAGCAACAGTTACTTTTTCTATAAAAAGACCGTTTGGTCTGGTCGTACCTTCAATAACCTTTCCCACAGGGTCATCGAGACTTATAATTTTGCGAACTGCGTCAGCGATTTCCGATATTCTTTTCTCATTGAGACTGAGTCGGTCAATGAGCGATTCACTCATTGCATTTTTTCGCCCGTTATCAATATCAATTTTGTTTTGTTCAATTATGTAGCTGCAGTTCTTTTCAAGAGCATCTGCAATTTTTGAAAGAGCATAGTTTTTCTGTGCGGTGTCCGCCGTCATAAGGATACGTTCAGCCGCTTTTGCTTTTTTGCCGATTTCGTTTAGCATTATTATCACACCTTTTTAAAATACTGATTATGTCCGATGCGTATTTAGATTAATAATCACTTACTTTATTTTTAAAAATTAATCAGTTTTTTGGTTTAAAAAAAGTACCGCATTGTCTTGAGTCGATAAGCTTGTAGATATCCTGCGGCGAAGAACCGTTCATAATAACGGTTGCAATGCCGTTGTCGGTTGCAATTTTTGCGGCATGGACTTTGGTTACCATTCCGCCCGTACCTCGGCTTGTTCCTGCACCCCGGCAAAGGGAAAGAATTTCGTCATTTATTTCGTCAACAACGGTCAGCAGCTTTGCATCGGGATTTTCGATTGGATTACCGTCAAAAAGTCCGTCGGTATCGGTAAGGATAACCAAACCGTCAGCGCCGATAAGACAGGCAACAATGGCGGAAAGGCTGTCGTTATCACCATAGACAATTTCTTCGGTCGCAACGCTGTCGTTTTCGTTTACAACGGGAATTGCGCCGTATTCAAAGAGCTTTTCAAAGGTATTGGTAAGATTTGCCTTTCTTTCATCATTTTCAAAGTCACTTTTTGTGACAAGAAGCTGGCCTATCTTTTTGCCGTATTCCCCGAAGAACTTATCATACATAAACATAAGCTCACACTGTCCGACGGTGGCGGCGGCCTGTCTGCCGGGGATATCGTGCGGCTTTTCGGAAAGGCCGAGCTTTCCGACTCCGACTCCGATCGCTCCGGAGGTTACAAGCACAATATCAATTCCGCTGTTATGCAGGTCGGAAAGAACACTGCAAAGCTTCATCATTCTTCTTATGTTTGTTTTTCCGGTTTCATATGTAAGGGTGGAAGTACCCACCTTGACAACCAGTCTTTTTAAATTTCCGAATGTATTCATACTGTTTTCCGACACCACCCAAAGAAATTGGGTTTTGATGCATTATCCTTTCTTTAGGACTTATTTTCTTTTATTTTGCCGTCTATAATTTTTTTATAAAAGCTTTTGTTTCTGACTTTACCAACCGCCGTGAATGAAGCGTTTTCGAGTTTAAGATATTTTTTTGAAACTTCAATCACTCTTTCAAGCGTTATAGACTTAATGCTGTCAATAATAAAATCGTCCTCAACAAATTTTGAAAGCAGAAGCTGACTGTAGCCGAAAGAAGAAAGCTTTGACTGCGGCTGTTCACGGCTCATAATAAGGCTTGCAATAAGCTTTTCCTTTGCTCTTGAAAGTTCTTTTTCGCTTATATTTTCGCAAAAATTTTTTACGATTGAAAGCATTTCATAAAGCGCTTTTTCTTCCGAGTCGGGAGAGAGGCTCATTGAAACGGCAATATAGCCGGTATCGAGATATCTTGCAAGCCATGAGCTGATTTCATAGACAAGCCCGAGCTGTTCGCGTATACGCTGATTCAGCTTTGAAGAAGTGCCGTTGCCGAGGATAAACATACAAACCTCAAGCGCATACAGATCCTCGTGTTCTATAGGTACGCCGTCAAAGCAAAGCATAATATGAGTTTGTTCAAAGTTTTGTTTTTTCAAGGTAAATTTCTTATTAAAAACCACATCGCTTTTTTTGATGAAGTTATTTGTATTGCGGTCATTTGCGAAATAGCTTTTTATAAGGTCAAGCAGCTTTTTCTCATCAAAGTTACCCGATATTCCGACAACCATTCTTTCGGGAACGTACATATTTTTCATATATGAGGTAAAATCATCGCGGGTTATGCCTGAAACGCTTTCTTTTGTTCCGAGAATAGCAAGCGAGAGGGGAGAGCCTTCAAAAATTGCGGCTTCGTTGGCTTCATAGCAGACATCCGAAGGATCGTCCTCATACATTGCAATTTCTTCAATTATGACGCCTTTTTCGGTTTCGATGTCATTTTCGTCAAGACGCGGATTTTTTATCATATCAAAAAGAATATCCGCCGCTTTTGCAATTTGGTAATCGAGCGCCTTGGTATAGAAAAAAGTATATTCTTTAGTTGTATATGCGTTGACGTGTGCGCCGATTTCGTCCATACCTTCTGCAATATCCGAAGCGGATCTTTTTTCTGTTCCTTTGAAAACAATATGTTCGATAAAATGGGATATTCCGTTGTTTTTTGTGTTTTCATATCTTGAACCGCTTGCAACCCATACGCCGACGGTTGCCGAACGCAGGTCGTTACGCTTTTCGGTAATAATACGAAGCCCGTTATCAAGGGTCAGAAGTTCCATAGCAGTCAGATGACACCGATATAAAAATCAGCGTCTGTCCTTTCATATCAAAAAAATATAAGATTATTACTATTCTACCCCATATTTAAAAATAAATCAACTTTACATCTTGAATTATTTTGCGTGGGCACGCATGGCGTGGCAGGCATCGCCTGCACGAGTTACGCGGAGTAGATTATGCAGGCTTTTTACCTTACGCCGCGAAACGGCTTGCGTTGTTAACTTTAAAAGTTTTATTTATGGGGCATAGTCCACGGCGGTTACACAGGGAAGATTTATATAAGTCTTGATACTAACACCATGGCACGCGTAGGGGCGACCCCGTGTGGTCGCCCACGGGCATCGCCCGCAGGCACGCATGGCGGTGGGCATCGCCCACAGGAATTACGCGAAACAGATTTATACAGGCTTTTACTATTACGCCGCGAAAAAAGTCTATTACAGACTAAGACAAAAAGCTACAAACTTTAAATTAGGGAAAAGAAAAAGCTCGGCACACCGGGTGTGCCGAACCTCATCATCAGCCTTCACTTTTTACCAAAGCGAACTGTGAATTATAAAGCTCTGCATAATCTCCGCCTTTTTTGAGAAGCTCGTCATGAGTTCCCTGCTCGGTGATTTTGCCGTCATTTACAAAAAGAATATTGTCAGCTTCGCGGATTGTTGAAAGACGGTGCGCAATTACAAAGTTTGTTCTGCCTTTCATAAGGTTAGCCATAGCTTTTTGAATCTGAATTTCCGTTCTTGTGTCAACTGAGCTTGTTGCTTCGTCAAGAATGAGGATCTTCGGGTCGGAAAGAATAGCTCTTGAAATTGTAATAAGCTGCTTCTGACCGGCCGAAAGGTTAGAGCCGTCCTCGTCAAGCATTGTTTCAAATCCGTCGGGAAGGGTGTTTACGAAGCGGTCAACCCTTGCGGCCCGTACCGCATTGTTAAACTCCTCTTCGCTCTTTCCCTCGTGACCGTACATGATATTTTCACGGATCGTACCTTTGAAAAGCCAGGTGTCCTGAAGAACCATACCGAGGATATTGTGGAGATTTTTTCTTGAAATATCCCTTGTGTCCACTCCGTCAATTTTGATTGAACCGCTTTGAATTTCATAAAAGCGCATGAGCAAATTTACGATAGTTGTTTTACCTGCGCCTGTAGGACCGACGATCGCGATAAGTTCGCCCGGCTTTACTTCAAGATTAAAGTTCCTGATAAGAGGCTTGTCCTCGGTGTATGAGAAATTAACATCTTTGATTGAAACATAGCCCTTTGCGTCGGTAATTTCGGCATTTACCGTGTCTTCAACTTCCTCTTCTTCGTCAATAATATCAAATACACGTTCAGCCGAAGCAAGAGAGGACTGCATCTGATTTACGATGTTGCTTACATCAATTATCGGCTGCATAAAGATTTTTGAATAAGCCATAAATACTGTGATTGAACCGACATTAACGCCTTTATTAAGAATGAGGTAACCGCCGATTACGCAAATAAATACAAATCCGACATTGCTTATGAAGTTTATCATCGGACCGAGTGTGCCGGAAAGAAACTGGGCTTTTCTGCCAACCTCATAAAGATTGTTGTTGATAATGCGAAATTCGCTTATTGCCTGCTCTTCGTGACCAAAAACCTTTACTATGTTATGACCGGTAAACATTTCTTCAACGTGTCCGTTTATGTCGCCGGTAACCTCCCAATGCTTGCGAAAGTATCTTTTTGATACGTTCAGCACCGAAAAAGCAATAATTGCGCCGGCAGGAAGGGGAGCTATCGAAGCGACAGTCATAATAACATTGTAGCGTATCATAATTACGAAAACGCCGACAAAGGTTACAACCGAGCTAACGATTTGAATGAATGCATTTTGGAAAGTGTTGTTGATGTTGTCAATGTCGTTTGTAACCCTGCTTAAAAGGTCGCCTTTGTTGTGCGAGTCAAAGAACGAAAGCGGAAGCCTTGAAAGCTTGCGGTTGACCTGTTCACGAAGTCTTGTGATAAGGCCTTGAGTAACACCTGCCATAATGAAATGCAAAAAGAACGAGCAAACGGCGCTCATAACATAAATTATGATAATCGTTGAAAGCACTTCGTTAATTGCGCTGAAATCAACGCTGCCGGTCGAAAGCTTGTTTTTGACCTGTTCATTTATGATGTCCATAATGCTTCCGAGATACTGCGGCCCTTTAATGGTGAGATATGCACTCAAAGCACCGAGAAGAACAACAATTGTTACTTTAATACGGTTACCCTTTAAAAGAGAAAGGAGTCTTAGCGCCGTTTTTCCGAGGTTTTTAGGCTTTTGTTTTGCCTGCTGCTTGTCTCGATACATTTCGTATTTGCTTGTTTGAACATTTTTAAGCTTTTGCTGCGGAGACTTTTTCATTATTTGATCGCCTCCTTTGAAAGCTGTGAAAGAGCAATTTCCTTGTATATTTTACAATTTTCAACAAGCTCGTCATGTTTACCCATACCGACAATCCTGCCTTCGTCAAGCACGATAATTTTGTCGGCGTCAATAATAGTGCCGACACGCTGGGCAACAATAATAACGGTTGCGTCAATGTTTTCTCTGACGGCCTTGCGAAGCTTTGCGTCAGTCTTGAAGTCGAGCGCAGAGAAGCTGTCGTCGAAGATATAAACTTCGGCTTGTCTTACAAGCGCTCTTGCAATTGAGAGGCGCTGCTTCTGACCGCCCGAGAAGTTTGTGCCGCTCTGGCTTACAAAGCTGTTCATTCCTTCGGGAAGGGAGGACACAAAGTCTTTGCTTTGAGAAATTTCAAGGGCAAGATTAAGCCTGTCCTCGTCGGCCTCGTTGTCGCCGTAACGAAGGTTGTCGGCAATACTTCCGCTGAAAAGAAAGGCTTTTTGCGGAACATAGGCAATTCTTGAATGAAGGTCATCTTGAGAAAGGTCTCTTACATCGACACCGTCAAAAAGAACCCTGCCGCTCTTTGTGTCATAAAATCGTGAAATAAGATTAACAAGCGTTGTTTTGCCGCTGCCTGTTGCGCCGATGATTGCGGTGACTTTGCCGCTTTCGGCAGTAAATGAGATGTCTGAAAGAATGTCTCTTTCTGCGTCTTTA
>CANQLQ010000031.1 GCA_947624755.1 uncultured Clostridia bacterium
GAAATACGTCAGTATTCCTGCGTCGCTTTTGACAATCTGACGAAAAATTCGGCGGCGCAATCTGCACGTTCGATTTATTCAGCGCTTCCTTAATTTTTTGACAATTCCAAATTGCACTTCCTTAAATTAACTAAAATACCGCACAAAGGCTGCCGAAAAGCTTTTGTGCGGTATTGCTTTATTTTTTTCATATGGCAACTGTTGTAAACTCGTTGTAAATTTATACAAAATCCGCCGAAATTTAGGAAAATTTTCTTGCAATTTTATCTTCCGTATGCTATATTGAGTTTATAATTTATTATTTGAAAGGAAAATTTTTTATGAAAACCTCAAAAAAACTAATAAGCCTTTTGCTGTGTATCGTCATGATACTTTCTGTCTGTCCTACCGCTTTTGCGGCCGATGGCGTTTACACGAACTGCGACGGAAAAGATGACTGTCCGGCAATAATTATTCCCGGTCTTTTCCAATGCGAAGCCTTTGCTTACGACGAAAGCGGAGAAAAGATGCTTGACTCAAAAGGAAATGTCAGAACCTCACCGTTCTTTCTTGATACCTCGGATATCATAAAAAACGCCATAAAAGAAGTTGTAGCGCCGCTTGCATCAACGCTTATAACGCAAAAGGACAGCGGGCAAAAGCTTGCTAAAGCTCTCGGAAAGGTTCTTGGCGAAGCACTTCTTGGGGTTGCCAAATGCGATGAAAACGGTCAGCTTGTAAACGATGTCAGAGCCGCTTATTATGAAAGCAGTATGGCAACAATGAGTGAACACGACACTGAATGGGCGTTAAATGCAATTCCGCTTCAAAACTACATAAATAGTGTTGGAGCCGATCACCTTTATTTTTATTCATATTATTCACTTGACAATCTCACAAAGCTTGCAACTGAGCTTCGTGACCTTATCGAACAGGTTAAGAGGGAAACCGGACACGATAAAGTCAACGTGACACCTATAAGCCAGGGCGGATCTATCTTTGATATGGCGCTTGCCCTTTACCCTGAAATTGTTGACAGCATCGACAGAGTTGTCTACATAGTTCCTGCCGCTGACGGTTCTAACACTTTGGGCGATTTCTATACCACGGGCCTTCTCGACGACGATGATGCTCTTTATGGCTATATGTTCCCGCTTCTTATTAAAGCTATAGGTAACGAAAACGATTGGCTCGGTTATCTTATTAACACGCTTATTCGTCTGTTTCCGAAAAAGGATTTGAATAATATTCTCGACACCATAGTTGATATTTTGATAAGAGATTATCTTTCCTACAGCACCGCAATGTGGGCTCTTGTTCCATCCGATCATTACCCTGAGGCAAGAGAGAAATACCTAAACGATGAAAAGCACGCTGAAATAAGAAAACAAGCTGACGAATACTATAAAGTTCAGCTTGAAACAAAGAATAATATTCTCAAAGCCAGAGAAAAGGGCGTAACTTTCTTTGATATCTGCGGTTACAATACAGATCTTTATCCCATAGTTGACAGTTGGAACAAGGTTTTAGCCGACGGCATTATTCAGGTAAGTTCCACTTCCTTCGGCGCAACCGGTATTAAAAAGGATACTGAGCTTCCTGAAGGCTATGTTCAGCAAAATACCAGTCCTACCTGCACCGACCCAACGCACAACCATATTGATCCGTACAATTTGCTTGACGCTTCAACAGGACTTCTTCCCGACCATACCTTCTATTTCTATAATCTTAATCATGCTTTGACCGGTTTTTGCGATGTAATTATAGACCTTGCGGTTCAGCTTCTGACCGATGAATCATTTAAAGACGTCTATTCCTATCCGGACAAATGGCCGCAATTTAATAATTTCCGCAATTCCAGAGATTTAATAGCCGCCGTCGAAAAGCTCAAGGGAATTGACACCGACTCGCTTTCCGCTGAGGACGCCGCTCAGGTCAAAGCTGCTATTGCCGACGCAGAGCAGGTACTTTCCGAAACAGTTGTTGATACAGAAAAATTTGAAGCTGCCGCCGCACAAGTTGACAGTGTAACGAATACGGTGCTTTCCCGGTTAAATTCAGATTATGCTGAAAATTTGAAAAATGAAAGTTTGAAGAGCAAGCTCATTAAGGTGCTTTCAAAAATACTTTCAATTGTCAACGCGGTTTTAAGAAAATTTGTCGGTGACAAAGGATTTTTCGACAAGTAAAAACTAAGGAAGCACTGATTAATACAAGCTGCCCTAATTGACGGTAAATTATTCCGTCATTTTGCCCAAAAATTCTCGTTAATACACAAAGTATTGCCTCAAATTTTTGAACAAACTGACGAAAAATTTCCTCGCCAATTAGGGCACCCTGAATTAATCAGTGCTTCCCTAAACTATCATTAAAGTTTCTTTTTGTAATACTTTTTCTTTTCAAAGAAAAAGTATTGTAAAAGTCCCATTTAAAAACCAACCGAGCAGCCAGAAAAAGGCCACCCGGTTGGTTTTTTTGTTGTTTGATTTAAAGAAAAAATCCCCGGATACGATATTAGGTATTTACGCTTAACCGTCATACAAAATATCTTATCCGGGTTGATAAGCTAACACAGGACAAAATGAGCTATACATGATTCCCAATTTTATTAAAACCAATTTTTAAAAATTTCAATGTGTGCCGCACACATTTTTCACTGTGATACTGTTGTCCGTCTTGATTTTACCTATTAACTTTGGTCGGATACTTAACAGCCTTCGTCTTTGGTAATTCCAAATGCAGACACAAGCCTGTTGTATTCTTCGTTTGAAATCCGGACAATGCTTCCGTGTCTCGGACTTGCCGTATAGTCATAGCTATAAGTTGAAAGCGGCTTAAAGTTTTCAAAATCGGTTGTCTGCTGAGCGAAAAATCTTCCTGCGCCGTATTCGTCCATAATCATTACCCATTTATTTGTGCCGGTGATATTATAAATCGAACTGCCCTCAACACCTGTCGGAGCTTGTGAAACGATAACAGGGTTATCCTCATACGGTCCGGTCAGTTTGTCGGCGGTAACATATGCAATGGTCTGATCTTCGTCGTGCTTGAAATACATATAGTATTTTCCGTTTTCCTTATTGAAAGCAATATCGCTGTCAATAGTCTGTAAACCCGGTCTGCCGTAAAGATATTTCGGAGTTGTCATTGTTTTGAAATCGGAAGTGTATGCATAATAAATTGCGGCATTGTCATTTTGAACGGTCGAATTAGCCCAGTAAACCATATACATCTGCGCTTCTTCGTCCCAAATAGCCTGCGGCGCCCATGCACGGGTAGTGTCTTTAAATTCACCGCCGTAGTCTCGAATGTCAATAATCGTTTCGTCTGTCCAATTAATAAGGTCGGTAGATTTCCAAGTTACAAGGGCATGATTTGAAACCCAACCTTCATCGCTTTTCATATCTGTTCCGATTATGTAATATTCGCCGTTCTGACCTTTGAGAATATATGGGTCACGAACACATTTTTTGCCGAGTTCTTGAATAATTACAGGTTCGTCGTTATTGAGAGCTTTGAAGTTATAACCGTCTTTACTTACCGCAAAATGTATTCTTTCCTGTTCGGGAGCGTTGCCGACAAAATAGGCAAACAGATATGCGCCTTCACGACTTCTTGCCGGAACAGCATAGTTGAGAATACCGAGTATGCTGAGAAAAGATAGGATTAAAGAAACAAAACTTCTGTAAATAGATGTAAACATAATATTTCCTCCATTAATTTTGTGAAATAATGATAGCATAAATCCCTGCTCAAATCAATAAGCAGGGAAAAATAATTTAATAACAATCAGCAAGAAGTTGTTCGGTTTTATTATAATAAAGTTCCGATTAATAAAATTGCTCTCATTAGAAAGTTTATAAAATTATACAAAGCTACTTAGGGAAGCACTGATTAATTCAGGGTGTCCTAATTTGCGGCAGGCATCGCCTGCATGAATTACGCGGGATAGAAATTATATAAAATTATAATTTTACACCGCGAAAACACTTTGTTCCTAATTTGAAAGCATCTTTTTATTCCAAAAATTTGAGGCAATACTTTGTGTATTAACGAATTTTTTTGGGCAAAATGACGGAATAATTTACCGTCAAGTAGGGCAGCTTGTATTAATCAGTGCTTCCTTAGTTTTGCTTCTCAACAAGCTTGTATTCATCATAAAACTTGAAATAATTGCACGAGGAATTGCTGCCTTTGAGGTAACGCTCCATTTCGTCTTCGTCAAGCGATACGTTACATAAATATTCATCATATTCTTCATCGTAAATAAAATGCTCGCATTGTTCACAGTTACCTGACATCATTATACCGCCCTTTCGTCAAGCGAATATTTTTCTTTGTACATATTATATTTCTCAACAAATTCCGGGTTGTCTTTGCGCTTGTATTCGTTAAGATATGCGTGAACATCAAGAATACCCTGCGGAATTTCAATAATACTTGCCGCAATTTCACTGCAATGGTCAGATACTCTTTCAAGAAGAGAAAGTGCATCGGAAAAGACAAGCCCCGATTCAAAATTACATTTGCCGTTTAAAGTTCTTTCAATATGTCTTGCCCTGACCTTTGCCGTAAGTCGGTCGATTACCTGCTCAAGAGGTTCAACGCGTTCGGCAAGAGAAATATCATTATTTATAAACGCAGTTTTCGTCATATCAAGAATTTCAGTTACTGCGGCAATAATTACCGAAAGTTCGGCAAGGCCGCCTTCTGAAAAGCTTATGCTGTCCTCATAAAGCTGTTTTGCAAAAAAATCAAAATGAACCGCATGGTCGGAAAGTCTTTCAAAGCCGCCCGTAACGTGAAAAAGCTTTGCAACTTCACGACTATCCTTTGAGGTAAGTTCCTTTGAGTTAAGTTTGACAAGATATGAACTTACAACGTCTTCATATTTATCAAGCCGGCTTTCAATTTTTGTAACTTCATCGGACGTTTCCGTATTATATTGCGAAAGCAAAGAAAGCGCTTTTCCAAGTGATTCGACCGCCATTTCCGCCATTTCGCAAACCTTTTCACGGCATTGTGCAAGGGCGGCAGGCGGATTTACAAAAAAGCGTTCGTCAATAATAATATCTTTTTCTCCGTCATCGTCTTTGTCTTTAACAAGCGCGACCGCAAGCTTTTCAAGAATAGCCGAGCCGGGAAGAAAAACAACGGTCGTAACAAGATTGCAAAGGGTATGAATCACGGCTATACTAAACGATGAAGCTGCATCGTCTACTATTTTATAGTGCAAAAATGCGTTTGAGCCGTAAAACAACAATAAGATAAGAGCCGAACCAAGCACATTAAAATTAAAGTGAATCATTGCCGCTCGTCTTGCGTTTTTATTTGCGCCGACTGAGGAAATCATTGCGGTAATGCAAGTGCCGATGTTTTGACCGAGAATAATTGGTATTGCTGCGCCAACGGTGATCTGCCCTGTTGCACAAAGAGCCTGAAGGACACCGACCGATGCACTTGAGGACTGCAAAATAGCCGTAAGGACTGCGCCGGCTATTATTCCGAGAATCGGATTTTTGAAAAGGACAAAAAGCTTTGCAAAGCCCGGCACTTCACTAAGACCTGCGACAGCGCCCGAGGCCGTTGACATACCGAACATCAGAATTGAAAAGCCTATAAGTATCATGCCTATATCTTTCTTTTTGGAATCTTTCAGAAAAACATAAAGTATAACGCCGACAAACGCAATTATCGGAGTAAAAGAGGTTGGTTTTAGCAGGTTTACAAAAAGATTACCGCCCTCAATTCCGGTAAGGCTCAGTATCCAAGATGTTATTGTTGTTCCTACATTTGCACCGATAATAACACCGACCGACTGAGTAAGAGTCAATATGCCGGAATTTACAAAGCCGACAACCATAACCGTTGTCGCGCCCGAGGCCTGAATAACGGCGGTAACGAGCATACCGAGAAGAAAGCCGGTATATTTGTTTGATGTAAATTTCTGAAGCATTTGTGACATCTGGCCGCCTGCCTTTTTTTCAAGGGCAGTACCCATATAGTTCATACCGAACAGAAAAAGCGACAAGCCTCCGATAAACTCAAGAACATTAAAAATATCCATATTAATTCTCCAAATTATTTTACTTCTTTAGTTTTACCAATTAATACAGCAATTATGAGCGGGCATCGCCCGCAGGAATTACGTGGGTTGGATTGATATAAATCTTTACACACATACCACGGCACGGCTTAGTGCTGAACCTATTTTCGTAATTTTTTCGATTAAGCAATTTTGTCTTCCCTGAAAGGGGAGGTGTCACAGGAAGTGTGACGGAGAGGTCACGCATGGCGTGCGGCGGGCATCGCCCGCAGGAATTACGTGGGTTGGATTGATATAAATCTTTACACACATACCACGGCACGGCTTGGTGCTGAATTTATTTTCGTAATTTTTCAATTAAGCGATTTTGTCTCCCCTGAAAGCGAAGCCCTCAACACAAGGGCATACAAGCCGGCGCATTTAAAAAAAGTCCATATAAAGGTAAAAACACTCGGGGGAGAAACCGAGTGCTTTTAAAAGGAGAAAATACGAAGAAAACATTATATAGAAGATGTCATATTTTAGGCGGTTGGAAACTTTGTTTCTCAACTGCGAATATATATTACTACACAAATAAATAAAAATCAAGACTTTTTTCACATTTTTTCATATTTTTATAACTTTCTAAGTATTTGTCAAATTTAATAAAATATTTCGCTTAAATTTGTGCAACTTTACTACATATTCGACTGTATAACATTATATGTCAAGTTTCTTTTCAATCTCTTCTATCTCTTCAAGGACACATTTCGGCGATGGGCCGCCTTTGACCGTTCTTTTTCTTACGCAGTTGTCAAGGTCAATAGCCTCATAAATCCCTTCGTCAAAAAGTTCGCAAACAGCTTTATATTCTTCAAGAGGCAAAGTCTCAAGAGTAAGACCCTTGTCAATACATATGGCAACAAGACCGCCGACAGCTTTGTAGGCATCGCGGAAAGGAAGTCCTTTATAAACAAGATAATCGGCACAGTCGGTAGCATTGATAAAGCCTTTTGCGGCGGCATTTCTCATATTCTGACGAATAAATGTTGCAGTTTCGAGCATCGGAGCAAAAGTTTCAACGCACATTAAAACGGTGTCAACGGCATCAAAAACAGCCTCCTTGTCTTCCTGCATATCTTTGTTATAGGCAAGAGGAATACCTTTCATAACGGTAAGAAGCGTCATAAGGTCGCCAAAGACCCTGCCCGACTTTCCGCGAACAAGCTCTGCAATATCGGGGTTCTTTTTCTGGGGCATAATGCTGCTGCCGGTCGAAAAAGCGTCGTCAAGTTCAACAAATTTAAACTCCCAGGAACACCACATAATAATTTCTTCGGCAAAGCGTGAAAGGTGAACCATAACAATTGAAAGAGTACTCAAAAGCTCAAGCACATAATCTCTGTCTGAAACACCGTCAAGGCTGTTTGAACTTACACCCGAAAGTCCGAGAAGCTTTGCGGTATACTCTCGGTCAAGCGGATAAGTCGTTCCGGCAAGAGCGCCCGAACCAAGAGGTGAAACTGCCATTCTTTTTTTGCAGTCGAAAAGACGGTCAAGGTCACGAAGAAGCATATTTGCATACGCTAAAAAGTGATGCCCGAGGGTAACCGGCTGCGCGCGCTGAAGATGAGTATAGCCGGGCATTACGGCATCGTAATTTTCTTTTGCCTTTTTGATTATAACCGAAATAAAAGCCTTGATTGAATTTTCAAGCTTATCACATTCATCGAGAAGATAAAGCCTAAGGTCAAGAGCAACCTGGTCGTTACGGCTTCTTGCAGTGTGAAGCCTTTTGCCGCTGTCGCCGATACGTTTTGTAAGCTCGCCTTCAACAAAGGTATGTATATCTTCGGCGGTCATATCAATTGAAAGTTCATCGTTTTCAAGTTCCTGTGCTATCTGTTTGAGAGCTGCAACTATCTTTTCGCTTTCCGAAATGTCAATAATATTGCATTTTCCGAGCATTGCTGCGTGGGCAATTGAACCTTTGATATCCTGGCTTGCCATGCGGCAATCAAAAGGAATTGATGAATTGAAGTCGTTTGTTTTTTTGTCGAGAGCTTTTTTGAAGCGTCCTGTCCAAAGCGGCATAAAGTATACCTCCTTATGTTTTAAGTATTCACCGGTTAATTATTATACACTAAAGACGCGGAAAAAACAAGAGCTGCCTTTTCGGCAGTCACCGGATAATTATGCAGGGGATAAGGGGCAAAGCCGGAAACGGCATATAGGGAATCGCTGATTAATTCAGGGTGTCCTAATTGCACGCATGGCGTGCAGCAATTACGCGAGATAGAAATTATATAAAATTATAATTTTACACCGCGAAAACACTTTGTCCCTAATCTGAAAGCGTATTTTTATATTCCAAAAATTCAAGTCAATACTTTGTGTATTAACGAGAATTTTTGGGCTAAATGACGGAATAATTTACCGTCAATAAGGGCAGCTTGTATTAATCAGTGATCCCATAACTCTGCATCTTCGCTTTTTCACTCTGTAACCGTCTTAGAAAGCAAGGACTGTTATTCATTCAGTTGTACCCATACGCTGATTTGTAGGGTACGGGGAAGAAAAAAGCGCCCAAGTTTTTACACTTGAACGCTGTGATTTAATACTCCCCGGCAAACGGGAATTTAATCTTCCTTTGTCAATACTTTTCTCTGCCAGCTTCGTTTTCCGCACTTAGGGCATTTCATGTGTCTTGTCCTGCCAATATGCGGCGCAAGATTGGTTTGCCGGTAAGTCGGTACATATCTGTGGCCGCAGTTTTGGCACTCATAGTATCCGGCTTTCTGCTCAATGCCCACTGCAAGAAAGGCAACCGTGAAAATCATCACAAGAGCAAATGCGAGAAGTACGATTCGCAGCCATGCAGGCATCTGGGCAAATGCCGCCACAAATACCAGAACAAGCCCGGCAAGGGTCGCCGGAAGAGCAACCCAGTATTCCGTCTTTAGCATCTGCCTGTTTTTTTCCTCGATTTCCCGCTTCATTTCCAGAAGATTTTCTTCCGCCCGCTTGTCATATGATTCTGCCATGATTCTTTCGCCCGACAGGAGCTCGTTGACATTGATTTTCAGAAAATCACAAAGCTCCAGCATGATCCCGGAATCCGGCATGGATTTTCCCGTCTCCCATTTTGATACTGCTCGGTCGCTGATACCGAGCCTCTCGGCAAGGGCTGACTGGGTCATTCCCTGTTCTTTTCTGCATAACGCTATGAATTTTCCGATTTTGATTTGATCCATATCGGGCACCTCCTTTCATGGCTCAAGTATATCTGAAATTTATGTGGATTCACACGAACCGGTAGTTGATTTTTGTTTGCTCTACCGCAGGTTGAGTACCTGAAATCCCGATTTTCACTCTGTTCCACTTACCGTCAAACGGAAATTTAACTTTGTTTGTTATATTCAAGTTCCGTGGGCAGATTTTCCCAAAGCTCCGTCCTTGTCTTACTTGTTCTCAATTTTCTCAATACCTCTTTATCAGGATTGGGATATACTACAAAACTGTCAACTTCCCCCAACTCTGAACGTATGGGAAATGCAAGCTGTTCGGTTTCTATTGAAAACTGTGCATTTACACCAATTTTATTTCCTCTTGCGTCAAGCCTTATCCATTTTTTATAGTCTTTGATGTACACGGCATTTAGTCCATGATAAATTAGAACAGGAGCTGTTTCATCATCTAAAATTAACTTTTGGTAACAAAAGCCGGTAGGCACAGATTTACAACGTAATAAAGCCGCCAACAAGTGGGACTTGGCAAAACAAATCCCATGTCCTGCTTTTAACACTTCTGAAGCAGCGCATGTTATTTCATCTTCGTTTATATCTGCTGAATGTTTAATATTATCTCTGATAAATTCATAGGCTTTTCTAATGAAATCAAGCTCACAATCCGCCTTTTTGAATAACATATCAGCCAATCCTATAATGGATTTGTAGTCATAATCAATTACACTGTCATGCTTTAGATATTCGTCCGGATCATTTGAGTATAAAATTATATCCATTTTTTCCTCCACAAGCCGGAAGTTATATAAACTCTTTAACAAAGTCGCTAAGTCCATAAAGGGTAAACTGATATGCTTCCGTATCATATTCTCTGATTTCGACATGATGTTTTTCATAGTACATTTTGACCTTTTCCCGGATTCGGATCGTTGCCTTTTCAAAATCCGGTGATCCATCATACTTTGCTCCGTAATACTGAATCTGTTCCGGCTGCACTCTCGCCATCATATATTTTATGATTTCAAATCTTGAAAACACAATGGAACCATCGTTTTTTCCTCGAAGGACACAAACCATCAGTTCGTTCGGAGAAATAGTCATATCAGTGCAGCCATTTTCAAAATTTCGTTCATTCTTAATATTTGTGCCGTCAAACTGTAGATAGACGCCTTCCCCAAGATAATCGGAAAGGCTTTTTGATTCCATAATCTTCTGTGTTATGGTTTCATCTGACAGCTTAACTTGCCCCGCTCTGACTTTATCATACACGATTTGAAAATCCACATACAAAGCAATAGCACCTTCAAATCCTTCTGAGAAAAATGTTTTTATTTTTTCATCCCCGATGAGCTTGCTATTGTCCCCACTTTGAGGAATTAAGCCTTTTTTACTGATTGAATGCAAATTATTTAATGATGTCATGTGGTAATATTTCATTCATTTCCCCTCGTTCTAAACCCGGTTATGCGTTAAAATAGCAACTCAGAAAATTAAGGAAGCACTGATTAATACAAGCTACCCTTCTTGACGGCGGGCATCGCCCGCAGGAATTACACAGGATAGAAATTATATAAAATTATATTTTTACACCGCGAAAACACTTTGTCAATAATTTGGAAGTATATTTTTATGTTCCAAAAATATAAGTCTATACTTTGTGTATTGCCGAGTATTTTGGCAAAGTATTACGGAATATTTGCAAGCAAGATGAGTATTAAGCCCTATGCGTGATTTAACCGTAGGTTCCTTAAGTCTGGCAGCGAATAACATTTTGATTAGGGCAAAAAAGAGCGTCAACTTTTCGCACATTGCGATCAATCAACGGTCTGATTTTCGGTATTCAGTTTTAATGGATAGAGCGATAACGGGGAAGTTATTCGTCAACCCATACGTCAATTTCTTCTTTAGTAGGTTGCTCAAATCTCGATTCAAATTTTCTGGCAAGATTATTGTCAATAATGTACGCTGTCGTTTCTCCAGCATTTACTGATTGATTTCTTTGGTTTATGCGTGCTTTCCAAATATCTTTGCTTATATCAATATAATGCAATTCACATTCTATGTTTCTGTTTCTATAAAATTCTTTTGCCTCGTTTCTTCCGGCACTTGTCCAGAAGCCCCAATCAAGAATTACATTAACATCTGCTTTGATAACCTCTAATGACTTTTCAAACAGATAGTTACGCACTCTGTCTGCATATTCGTCATGCTTTTC
>CANQLQ010000032.1 GCA_947624755.1 uncultured Clostridia bacterium
ACAGCGTCATGCGGTGCCATTCGGTTGCTTTCGCGGCGCTGAGTTTGCCCGGCTGTCGGTAACGCTCTTCGATTTGCTCCCGCAGTACGGCGAGATACCCCGCATAATTGTCGGTTATTTCAAGGCGGGACAATCCGACTGGATACCAGTCGCCCGCCGTGGAACCGGCAAGTTCCAGAAAGGCGTCGCAAAGCAAATTGCCGTCCGGCGATGAGCCGGCATCGTCTTTCTTCCAGTCGATGATTCCCTGTGCAATAGACAGTGGATCCGGTTTGTTCTCTGCGGCTGAAACGTAAGAGATTGAGCCCAAAAGCAAGATAAGGCATAGAAGACCAGCAGTCAGATGTTTCATCATAGCGTTCCTACTCCTTGTTATCTGTGTTCCGAAAAGAGGTCTTTTTGCCGTGTAGATGAATCCCGATAAAAACCGCAAAGACAGCGGCAAGCACGGCGAGAATAATGCCGATTACGAAAATAGGACGATTCTCCCTTGTATCGCCGACATTCTGATTCGTTTTCGCCGTGTTTTCAGAGGTTTCTCCGCCGGTCGAGGTCATTGTTCCGGAAGTTTGCGCTTTGTCCGTGGTATTTCCGGACGAATCGGTCTCTTCCCGTGTTTCCGGGAAGGTTGTGTTCTCCGTATCGGAGGAGGACTCTGAACTTATAAAGGAGGCCGTTCCCAAAGTATGGCCGGTGTTGACGGAAGCCGCATTATTCCCGGGACTTTCGGAATTTCCCGCAACGCCGGCGTTTCCGTTACTCCCGGAATTTCTGCTATTCCATGAATTTCCGCTTACGGCTGAATTGCCTGTGTTATCATTGCTTCCGGAATTTCCGCTTACGGCTGAATTGCCTGTGTTTTTGTTACTTCCGGAATTTCCCCCTGTGACTGAAATACCTGCATTTTTGTTACTCCCGGAATTTCCGTCTGTGGTTAAATTACCTGCGTTTCCGCTTGAACCGGAGATTTTATTATTCTCGGTATTGCTTGTACTGTTGGCGGCACTGTCGGGATTTTTCAGCGCATTTTCAAGTGCTTTTACCGCACTGTCCACTGTGCTTTGCGAAGAATTCAGTGTTGCTGCGGCGGAAAGTGCGTCTGCATAGGCATTTTTGACATTGTTTCTTGTCATCAGACCGGAGGACAACGCTTTTGCCATTGTTCTTGTCAGGCCGTCTTTATTCGCTGCGGGATAGTAGCCCGATTGCGGCCGATCATATACTCCCGGGATCTGTCCGCCTAAGGCGCTCATGCCGCCGATATCGGCGCCGTATCCCAAAGTGAACTGCACACGAACAACATCGCCGTCGGACAGGTACATATCGGAAAAACCTACATTGGGAAAATTGTTGTTGACGCAGTACATTCAGCCCGAACCGTTAGAGATCACGAATTCGCCAAGATAGCCTGTCCAATTTTTTCGGTAATCGGTTGGATCGAAAAAGTCCATGCCGGACTTCAAATGCGGCTGTAAATATCCGGGAATGGACGGATTCAGTCCCAGCTTTTTGGGGTTTGTCGCCGTACCGCTCTTTTTATAGCCGTTATAGGTTACGTCCGATGAGGTTCCGTCTGCGATATACGCCAGATAAAAGCCGGTATCCACCGATCCGCTGTGATAGCCGACAAATCCGTTTTCATGCAGCAGCCGCACAAGCTCCGCCGCAGCCGTTTCTCCGGCGCGAATGGGGATCGATACCGGTTGTATGAGATACCCGCAGCCGAGAGTGAAAACTTCCACGCTCCAGACGGCATTGCCGATAATTTCTCCCTTTTCCACCGGCTTATAAGTAATATGATAAATCAGTTGCTTCTTTTTGCCGCCGTCAGATGAGGCACTGACTACAACCGTGTTTTCTCCCTCTTTGGAAAATACAAGCGTATAACTCGTTTTGTCGCTGTCGTCCCATGTGAAGCTTACCCGTTCGCTGTTCAGGGTAACGGTGGATGAAATCTTTTTTCCCGCTTGGTTTCTCGCCCATACATCGAAGGTCAAGCGGTCGTTTCGTACTATAGCCTGATCGCTAAGCGTCGTAGTGAGCGTAGGCCCGGCGGCGATTGCTTTCAACCCGGTTGCCGGGATCAGCAAAACCGATAGCATTATCATGATTAATATTGACGTCAGAATTTTTCTTTTCTTCACGGTTCTGTTCCTCCTATGGGAAAAGGGGAATGCGGCGGTTGGCCGTATTTCCCCAAAAGCGAATGAGAATCAGCGTTTCTTTTGTGTCTTTTTTGATGTACTTAAAAGCACAACCGCAAGGCCGCCGGCGAACATCAATAAGACATAGAACAGCAAATTTGTCGTATCCCCGGTTTGCACAGATGAGATGTCGCCGAAATTGTTTCCCGAACCGGTCGAATCGGTCGTATTGCTTGAATCGACAGGCTTGCTCGTTTCCGATGGGTTATCGGAATTGGACGGATCGTCCGGTTTACTTGAATCGACAGGCTTGCCCGTCTCCGATGGGTTATCGGGATTGGACGAATCGTCCGGATTGCTTGAATCAACAGGCTTGCCCGTTTCCGATGGGTTATCGGAATTGGACGGATCGTCCGAATTGCTTGAATCAACGGGCTTGCTGGGTTCTGAAGGGTTATTGGGATTGCTTGGATCGGTGGGTTGGCCCGGATTTGTTGGATCATCGGGTTCGGACGATTCTGCGGCGTCCTTCAGAGTCTGCAATGTTTTTTCCGCTTCTATCAGCGTTATGTAATTGGAAACGAGAGCCTGCAGCGTTTCGTCACCCAGCGCATCGTAAGCGGCTCTTGCCGCCCGAATAGCGTCTTCCCGTTCCAACGTGACCTCACCTATGGTATCAATCAGAGAAATCACTTCGTCAACTGCGTCCGCCTCCTCGGTGGCCTGCCAAAGCAAAATGGGATAACCGCCGCCCACCAGTTCATACGGGTCGTTCTTAAAGGCGTCGCCGAGTGCAGAAAGTAACGTACCGTCCTTCATTTGTGCTTCGCTTTGCGAAACCGTTGTATCTTCGATTCCTGCGTCTTTGTTGATACCGCCCTCATCGCAGGATCCGGCGAGATAGTAACAGTTCTCAACCGTATTTTCTCTTTTTGTCGAATCGCCGACAACAGCGCCCACTCTGCCTCTCATATTCGGATTGGAAGTAATTGATTCTACGGTTCCGGCATTATAGCACCTTTGAACGGTATGCGGGCCGTCCTGCATTGCGCCGACAATGCCGCCAACGCTGTAGCCGCCGGTGATATCGCCGGTATTGTAGCAATTTTCTACCGTGACAGGATGCCCGGTGTCGAGATGACCCACGATCCCGCCAAGGTGGGTGGAGCTTTCGTGACCTATAACGCTGCCGCGGTTAAAGCAGCCGGAAATGACGCTTTCACCGCCGCGCACCGTTCCGACCACGCCGCCGCTATAGCTGCCGCAGTAAATGTCTGCACCGTTCCAGCAATTGATAACGTCCGCACCATCGCTCCAGCCGAGGATCCCACCGAAGAAGCTGCTGTAACCGGCTTCTCTGCCGATCTCGCCGCCGGCAACGCCGACATTCTTGATCACGGCGCTGTCAGCCGCATAGCCGAACAAACCTCCAGAAGAAGAATAAAGATTATCAATTGCATAACCTTGACCGTCAAACGAACCTGCAAAAGCAAGTTTTTGCGACAGACCTATGGGAGTCCAAATCAAACCGCTCAAATCCAAATTGGCGGTCAGGGCTACGCTTTTTCCGGCAAAGTTTTTCCCGTTATTGACACGCTCGGCAAAGGCCATCAGTTCTTCCTGCGTGCCGATGCGATAGGGATCTTCCGCCGTACCGGAGCCTTCCCACGGCAGCTTTTCCTCTACCGATATTGAAACAGAGGTCTTCAGAATCCCATAGATGACGGTGATCGTATTGTCTTCCGGTGTCAGTTCGGAAGCAGGCTCGTACCGATACTCGCTCACACTGTGCTGCGTTCCGTCGCTGAATGTAGCAATGACTTCCATACCACTCGGATCAAACAGATCGCCCTCGAAATACCGAAGCTTATCCGGCTGTTTCGTCACTTGAATAGCGACCGCATAGGGTTCGTTTGTGTTCAGCTTTCCCTCTCCGCCTACAAGTTTCAGCGCAGCGTCCAAGGAAGAATAGTTGTTTACATATCTGCGTTCTCCAACGGGAACTGCCTTGAACGCATCAAGTGCTTCTTTGATTTGCACCTTATAATTATCGGCAGACGGTTCAGGCAGGCTGTTAATCGCAGCTATGGCGCTTTGGATCGCATTTATCTGTTCTTCAGCAAAATTTCCGCGCATATCGTAAAGACTGCGCATCCCGTTTTCCAGCCGCCAGTAAGAAACAAGAGCGTAGGCTGCCTGATCGTTCGCCATGGAATTCCAATCGCCGCCAAGGATATGACAGAAACCTCCCTCCGGCAGACGGAACTGCAAAAGTCCGTCAAGCAATGTTTTTCCGCCCGAGGTGACAAAACGATTGTCGCTTGCGGGGTCGATTCCAAGGCTGCACAAAGCGACCAAAACCTGTGAAATGGATTCAATATTGGTGCTTCCCCAAGAGGAAAAACCGCCGTTTTTATCCATGCGGGAGGAAAGCACGGCGAGCGCCTCATCGACACACTGACGCACCGTCACGCTGCGCTGCTCTTTGCTGCCGGTATTTGTGTAGGTATAGACCGTGTTGTCATTGTAATAGGGTGCAAGCGCTTGTATTGCCATGGCGGTGATATCAATGTCGGATTTGGTTCCAAAGCCGCCGCTCAGCACCCAACCGCCGTACTTATTGCCGCCGATGCCGTCGGAAAGCTGCAATTTCAAAATCTCTGTAATGAAGGCTTCACGGGAATACTGTGCCTTTTCCGGAACGTCAAACATTTCGGTATCCATGGCAATCAGTCCGAAAATCCAACCGTTGATGCCCTGCTTCCCGGGTCCTGCGCTCAGGGCGCAGTCATAGCTTCCGTCGGCAATCAAATTAATAGGGTTGCCTTTATAGTTTCCGAAACGGGTAGGATCTCCGCCGAGCGCCGAAATCGTCAAAACCGCCCTATGCCATTCGGTCGCTTTGGCGGAATTGAGGATCCCGTTCTGTTCCGCATAGGTTTTTTCAATATACTTCTGCATGGCGACAAGATAATCGTCATAACCGTTGCCGTCATCGATCAAATGCTGATATTCGTTTCGCGCATTGTAGTATCCGAACCGAGCCATGGCGAGCGCCATCCAGTCTGTCTCGGTGGAGCTTGCGCCGCTCAAAAATGCCTCGCTTCCCAAGAGAGTATCTGAATCGGCTTTCCCATGGTTTTTTGCGCTGCTCACTGCCGCACGAATCAGATCAGCAAGTTCTCTTGAACGCTCGGTCTTTTCAGTAAAGCCCGGAAGCGCGGGATCTTCCGTGCTGATTTTTTCTTCCCATTTCAGCGTGGGGTAGGGATCACCGTCTTTAAAAGCATCGCCAAGACGTTCAGCGGTAAGGGACTCAACCTCGGCAATGCCGTCTTTTTGATCGGCAACGCCCTCGTTTTTTATGTAAAAGCAATTCGTTATGGTCTGGGATCTTGCTCGACCCAGCACGGCACAGACATAGTTCCCGGCTCCTGCGGAATCGGTTACAACCCCGGCGTTATAGCAGTCGGTCAGTATCGGAGAAGATGCCTGATGACCACCCGCAATACCGCCCACGGTAGCGGAGCCAGTCACTGTGCCGATGTTATAGCAGTTTTCCACAACACCTTCACGCCAATGCTGACCCGTAATGCCTCCGATATACCCGATAGTTCCTGTGACGGATCCGGTATTGAAGCAGTTTTCGATTTTGCAGTCGCCGTTTACATATCCGACCACGCCGCCAACGGCGCTGCCGCCGATGACATTTGCCCGGTTGCCGCAATTTTGTACGCTGCCGTTATCCAGACAGCCTGCAATGTCGGCTGTATTTGAGGAACCGGAAACCGCACCGTCTGCGATGAGATTTTTGACTGTTCCGCCCTTTACGCGCCCAAACAGGCCGATATCGGAACCGGAAGCGATATACAATCCGCTGACTACATGATACCCGCCGTCAAAAATCCCCTCAAAGGGCGATGACGCAGTGCCGATAGGCGTCCATGGATTATTTTCTCCGCCGAGGTCAATATTTGCCGCCAGTTGAACAGTCTTTCCTTTGTATGTGTTTCCGCCGTTTACCTCGGCAGCAAATGCAAATAGCCGATCGGCGTCGGAAATGATGACCGTATCTTCCGACGCAAAGACAGTTGTGGGCAGCATGGTAATAACCATAAAAACCGCCATTAAACATGCGACTATATGATTGGTTTTCCTTTTCATTTTTGTTGCCTCCTTAGTGAATTATGGTTTGTAGTTTTTTCCTTTTTTGCGCGTTGCTTTTCCAATTTGTGCATTGCCGTTATCAAGACATTTTTTTCGCTCCCGCAGCGTTTTTTCTTCTTCGGATTCGGGTTTTTCAATTTCGGCTCCTTTAGCCCGGCAGCTTCCAAGGCTCTCGGCCACGGACCAAGAAACGATTTAATACGGGATCTTGTAGCATCATCAAAGTCCTCCTTTTTTGGCAGCCGTCCAAGTTCTTCCTGTTTTTCGCGCAGAAGCTCTTGTGCCCAGAGCTTCTTTTCTTCCTGCGTCACGGGATCCCTCCTTAAAAACAAAAATACTCTTTTTACCCATTCAGGTTAAAAGAGTACAACAGATTATCACCAAATCGGGAAGCGCTTTTTCCATACACAAAAAAGAGTGCAGACGAAAAGCCGATGATTCGGCGTAAATCGGTTGCACTCTTCTCACCAAAGCGGTGGTAAACCTTCAAAAATACGGCAGATATCCTGACTTATGACATAGCGGTCGGCAACGCCGCAAAAGAGCATTCCTTCTCAAAGTGCAATACACTCCAATGGATTTTATGCTCTGTCTCGTCAAATACAGTAATGGCGGTTGTTCCGGATTCGAACCGGATTTCCTTTTAATCTACTCAGCTCACAACTTTTCAAACCGTATTCTCAATATTCTATTATTTAGATTGTATCAAATTTTCCCTTGAAAATCAAGTGGACTCACTGATAAAAGTTTGAATTTTTGAAAATGATTGGTCCCACTATGATGATGAAAAAATTTTTAAAAAATTAAGATATGGAAGAGCAAACTTTTCATCTTGGAACAATTTCTGTTTTCCCCCATACAACATTCTCGGAAATAGAACGGCTTTCCTCTTGCGCGAAAGAAGCAATAAGCGTCCAAATATTCTTCTTGCGGAAGTAGCGCCTGCTCTCATATCAAAAGAATATTCGTTTCCGTTTTGAATGTTTGTATATGCGCTATAAGCTGTAGCTGTTGCCATTGAATATCGTTTTGTTACAAAATTCCCATCAAGGGAATCCATAACCTTTTTTGCCTGATCTTCCGTCAAGTCCATTCCAAGCAAATCTTCTTTTTTCATTGTGTATCTTCCTTTCATTTACGTTGTTTTCCGTGGGTGACGAACCACGAATATGAATCTTGTTCTTTACCGCCTGCAATGCTAAAAAGGCGAATTTTGGGTATGAAAAAAGCACCCTTTGAAAGTTCACTTTCAAAAAGTGCTTTATTTCCTGCGTTTTTCCTGTTCGTAGAACTCGCATTGTTCTGTATTGTCATATACTCCAGTAGGTTTATCCTGATTTTCAATCGGGGTATATAGGAAAAAATCGGGATATGTTTCGTTTGAGTGTTCTGCGCTAATTTTTCCATAAATATGACAAACACATTTATTATATCCAATTTCTTTACCGTTAACAATTAGCTTATCCCTAAAAATACAATCCTTGCATTGTGAATAATGATTTAAAACTGCATTATTAGTAAGAATATCATTTTTAAGGCGTTCTTCAAGCGTCTTATATTCACCCAATTCAATCACCTACCTTCTTTCTACCGTTGTAAAACTCGCATTGTGCGCCGTCAAAAAGAACTTCTTACGGCTTGCTTTTGAAAACCTTGCAAACCCTCAATTCGGAAGTCTGCCAAACGGCTCTCTTGTTTCGGCGAATATACTGGTTTCGCAATACAAGGCGTTTACCTGTTTACATCCGAAAACTTCACCGTTCAAATCTTTTGTTCGGGAATCAGCCATTCAATCACCTACTTCCTTTATATCCCGGCATATCTTCAACAAATTCGTAATCTTTTTCGGGGTGAACTTCCAAATCAATGTAAATCGTACCGTGCGATTTCTCAATCTTTAGTGCTTTATTTCTTGGGTTTTTCTTTCTCGTAGAACTCACATCGTGCGCCGTCATAAAGGATTTCATGCGGCTTTATATTAAACACTCTACATTCACCCCAATTGTACGGGAAGTCATTTCCTCTCCAATCGTAATAGGCGACAACTGAAAACTACAAGACTTACAACAAATATCTGTTGGCGACGTCGGCGCTTCTAAAACTTCCGAATCTAAGATTTTAAACTTGTATAACTCTTTTCGCTCCGGATAGGTTTCAAACAACTGCCGCAATTCTTCATTGTCAACAAGCACCGATTCAAGCATCTTTTCATGCGCTTCATCCCAATATTTTTCTATCATTTTTTGATCGTGCTTATTCATTCTCTTCACTGCCTTTCAATCACGATAATTTTTCTTCGAGCTTTTCCATTTCTTGAGGTCTTGATGTAAAGTATCATAACCCTTTTCAGGGTGAAGTTCCATATCCACGAAGATTTTGCGGGCATTGCCGTCCGTATGATCTATGCCCCAATAAACTTTGTGATTTTATAAGTGCCTCCACGCTGCAAAATCATTTCATTTTCCCCTTTTTTGAAAGCACCAACATCGGAAGCATAAAGCATTTGTGAACCTTTTGGCGCATAAATGTTAAACTTCATCGGTTTTCCATTGATATGAACTTTCGCCCTCATTCACGGCGGAAGAAATAAACTGATAAATAACTCGTTCTTCGCCCACAAGCTGTTGTAATTGAGCATCTGTCATTCTTGAAAGTGTTCCATACGGTATACCAAGCAGGACTTTACCGTATCCACCTTAATCAAATTACCGCCGACCGGTTTTTGAATAAACTCTGTCGCTATCCCGGTATTTCTTTTTGCAAGATTTTTTATGCTGCCGTCGACATGGTTTTCTACCTTGTATGAGTAATAGCCGATAAATTAAAGGCTCTTTCTGTAAGGCAAATTTATTTAGTTGATTATACAATATTTTCAAATCAAAAGATTATCTATCGTTTTCTCATAGTCGGAATCAATCAGCACAATTTGTTCTGCAAACTGCCGAAAACCATTGATATAGTACCTGTTGTCCGCCTTTACACTGTCCACCGTACAATCATCGGTCAATCGGGATTCTATTTCCGCTTCACATCTTATTATATCGTTAAAACTATTCTCAATATATTTTTCGGTCATGGCAAGGCAAATAAACTTGATAGACAGCAAATACCGATTGTCAAAGTCTTTTCTCCAACCAAATGGAATATAGCAGCCCTCTACAATCAAATTTTGGTTATTTTCTATCGCTGTTTTTATCATCTCACGGACAATCGGCCAAAGATATTCAGTAAGCGCTTCATCGTCTTCAGGCATTAAACTTGTATTCCCGGAGCGAATTAATCCCATTTTCAGATGATCAATGGACAGATATGGATATTTATTTTTTTCAAGTAGTTTTTGTGCCAACAGTGTTTTCCCGGTATGAGATGCGCCTGTTATCAGTATTACCATAGTTATCTCTCCATAAATTCCATGTTACAATTTTAATTATACCGCAAAGCTATGATTTTTTCAACCGGGCGTAAGCCCTTGCGGACATCGCCCACCGGAGTTGCGCAGGTCGGTTTGATATGAAACATCAAATGAACCCCGCATAAAGAAGTTTTGCACGGACTAAGGCAAAAGCACAAACTAAAAAATCAGGGACTGCTGCAAAAAACTACCTAAACGGGAACATAGAAAATGAAAGGAAGTGTGCAGATTTACTGTTTCTACAAGCGAAAATTTACCGTTTTGCTAAAAGAGTATAAGTAGCCCCCCAGTTTCTCATGATTTTCACATCAGCAAAACCCGCCTGCTGTAATACTTCTATTTCATGTTCAACTGTCAATGGGGTGTCATAATGATAAAACTTATTGGAGTCAAGCCCCTGTTCGCTTTTAAGGCGTGCCAGCTCAGAAAAATAAAGGCACTCTCGCTCCTGCGATTCGGCAAAATAGTCTGTCAGGACGAAATAGCCTTTTTCCGTAAGAGCTCTATGTAACTTTGTGTATAGCTCTAACTTTTTAGATGCAGGAAAGTGATGCAGTGACTCAACGGAAACCGCTGCATCATAGTATCTTTCATCAAACGATACATCAAAGTAAGAAGCATTTACCGGTTTAATATTTTTATCGGAGAATTTCTTTTGAAGAGCATTCAACATATCCGCCGACAAATCAATCCCGACCACGAATGCACTGCCGTTTAACCGATAGTATGCTTCTAATTCAAGTCCGGTTCCGCAGCCCAAGTCAAGTATTCGAGCGCCGCTTTGAGACGGCAACAACGAGGCTGTATATGGATAAAACTCTTTGGCGCCTTCGATTTCCGACATCATATGTCTGTCATATTCGTCAAGCCGGGCAGCAAAAAAGTTTTCCATTTTTTCGAGCATAGTCATTCTTCCTCCTATAAATCCCATGTCGCATACACTTCACTTAAAAAAACTTTTGTCCGAAGGCAAAAGGAAGTTGTATTATAATTACTTGCGGCAGACTATTATATAAGCATTTTCGGTTTCAAATATATTCTCTGTTTTCATGGCTGTTTTATTTACAAGAGAAACAATATTGTCCGGAGTGTCCGGATAAATCTTAATTCTGCGGTTTCCCATATCAATAAACTCGCTTTGGTTTTTATCAATGGATAAACAAAATATTCCTGCGTCATTAAGTATGGATTCAACTTTTAATATAACTTGCAGTTTGTTTTCAAAGTGCATCATTGTCAAAGTGGAATAAATAACATCAAATGTATTTGAAAATATGTGCTTCGTAAAATCATTGCAAATAAAAGATATATTAGAAAAACTTTTAAGATTTTCTTTTGCTTTTTCTATGGTTTTCGGGGAAATATCTATTCCGACCAGGTTTTTGCAATAAGGAGCAGCTTTTGCAGCAATTCTGCCTGTTCCTATGCCAATTTCAAGTACATCTTTGGTTTTGTCAAGTTCTAAGGAGTGTAAAAATTTCGGCCCGTCCCATAATTCCATATAGCTTTGTAAAGCAGGCGGGTCATAAAACGGATCATTATTCTCATCTATGAGCATATCGTAATGTGTGATTACATCCATAATTTTTATTCCTTAAAGTTATCAATTTAATTATATCATAAATTACTGAATTATCAACCGGGCGTACAAGTCCATACTGCGGCATTGCGCATCCGCAGGCACTTAAGGAACCACTGAATAAATCACGCCAGC
>CANQLQ010000033.1 GCA_947624755.1 uncultured Clostridia bacterium
TCCGTTACTTGTACCGCCATCTGAAGAACCACCTTTCACACTTCGTCCGCAATAGGCAATTTCAGTTACCGTCAAAGCCTGATATTCGCCTGCAAGACAAATATCAAACAACGGCTCGATGATAACCTTATCACCGTAAATCATGTTCGAAACTGTACCAACGCCGATTTTAGTCAGCACCTTGTTAATATTCCCCTCATATGTCTGCCATGTTTCAACACCTGATGGATTCGGCAGTGTACTGACAAAACTCATTGAACTTTCTTTGTAGCAGTTGGTTGTGTTTTGAGATGTTGTAAGTTTTGCATTCTTGTTTGCTATCAACTGTTTCTTGTTGTACTTGGCTGTAAACTTAGCCGACGAAGAATACGCATTATCGCCGTTACCCGTGTTTCTGAATACATCAATGACCTTGTTGACTTTCATACTGCCTGATAAATTGACAACAGAAAAACGGTAGCCGACAACACAGTTTGAATCGTTTGTAGAGCGTATTACATAGCCTGTTGAGCTGCCGTTTACCGCATTGGTACTTCCGCCTGCCGAACTGCCGTCCCATGACAGAGCAGAAGCAGACAGAGAAAATACCGTCAACACCGTTAAAATCGTCAGAAACACAGCTAATAACTTTTTGTATTTCACTAAAAATTCCTCCTTTTACAGATAAAAAAAGAACCCGACTTTACATCGAGTTCCGAAAAATAGTTTTTCATTTTTAAAGTTGTTCCTCTAAATCTCTTGAACCGTAAATCACACGAACAATATTTACAGTTTTACTGCTTTCATCAGGAATATAGAACACAAGATAGTTTTTCACCGGCATTATGCGAAGATTTCTTGATTTCCACGGCTCTGTCTCATATATGCGATATCTGCCGGGCATTTCATCAAGTGAAAAAATGCTTTTTTGCAGAAGATCCAGCATATCCGAAGCTGTCTTTTTCTCACAAAGCGAAAAAGCAATGTACTCAAAAATTTCTTTTAAGTCATCAGCCGCTTTAGGTGATATTTCTATTTTGTAGCTCATATTCCGTACTTCCTGTGCAGATCATCAAACACCTGCTTTACAGGAATCGCTCTGCCTGCCAAAATATCATCATATCCCTTTTGCAGCTCTGCGTCCAATTCTTCTTTCGTCATTTTGCTGACATCGAGCGGCATTTGCGGTAATTTCACCTCAAACGGCAAACCACGCTGAAAAATGATTTGCTTATAGAACATAGTGATAGCGTTTGACACCGGTATTCCCAATGATGTCAATATCATTTCCGCCTGTTCTTTTATGTCAGGTTCAATTCTCGCATATAAATTTGCTGTTTTAGCCATAGCAATTCTCCTTTACTCTGTGCTATATATATATTATACACAAATGTAAGTACAATAGCAAGGCAAATTTGAAGTTTTAAAATTCAGTGTGAATGACAAGTTTTAGCTTTGACTTCTTTTCCACACCCCGGACATTTCGTATCAACAGTAAATCTCACGCAAGTACCTTTATCACCGAGTCCGCTTTCTTTTCCGCAATGTTCACAATAGACAGACGGATCTTTCTTTTCCGAATACTTAGGGCATTTTGTGATGTCATAGCAGTTATTGCCCCATTCGTCGATTGCATAAAAACTTCTGCAAGAATGTGAACCACAAATCGAACAACCTTTGCTTTCAAGTGAAGCGATGAAGGTATGCTCTTCCTTGGTTGCACAGTGATGATTTTTACTGCCGCAGGAATATGCTTTCGGCTCTGTCACAGCAGACTTTGTTGTTTCCGGCTTTTTGGTCGTTGTTTCCGTTTTCTTGCCTGTTGTCGGCTCAGTTTTCTTCGTAGTTGCAGGCTGAGTCGGTTTCTTAGTTGTAGATTCCTGCTTTTTAGTAGTAGTTTGCTGTTTCTGAGTGGTTGAAGGCGGGGTGTACGGTTTTGCGGTTGTTTCAGCCTTCTTTGTCGTAGTTTCTTCCTCCATTTTTGTTGTTTCTTTTTCGATCTGTTTACCCGGTTCTTCAATGGTTATCTGTTCTTTTGTTGTCTTTTCTTCGGCAGTCGCTTCTTCCGTTGTTGCCGTTGTTTCGGGGAGCGGTTTTTCTTTTTTTCCGCAGGCAGCAAAGATTGTGACTACCGCTAAAATGCAAAGAGCAATGCAAATCATTTTTCTTGTGTGTTTCATAAAATTTTACCTCTTTTCTTTTTTAATTTTTGCTTGTCAGCGCCGACGATATTTTCACGGGTACTTTTGCGGTTGTAACCGTCACCCCTGCAAATCTGATCGGCACATACATCGTGTAAGACGCATACAGCTCTAACTTTTCCGCTTCGATAAATCCAATCTCGGGAATCGTCATGCTGTACTTTTCACTGCCGTTTGTATCTGTACTATACAACTTTCCGTCATGTTCGTCCAATGTGCAAAATTGTTTAAGGAATGTGAGATATGCCGATTCATCAATACCCCTTGTTGCGTTTTTACCTTGCTTGATGTTGTTGAAAATGATGATGGAGTTGTTTGCAACAAAGCTGTCAAAGACGATCTCGGAATTGGTTTTCTGTACTTTTACCGTCGTTATTACAGAAGCATAGGTAAAGACAACAGAAAAAACAGTGACGATTATGAGAACCCAAACGCAGACGAGAACATAAATTTCACCTTTGGTATTTCTAATTTCTACTTTCTCATTTCTCATTAAATTTACCCCTTCCAGTAATGTTCCGAAATACCGCTTCTTGTGCTTGTACAGGTCACGGGGATATTTACTACTCCCACACCGACCAATTTTGTATGCACGGAAACGGTCACTTTCATTGTATTACCAAGCTGTACTCTCTTGTATGAGGCATTGTAGAAGCTGTCAGCTGAAATATCTACATCAAAGTCAAAAAGCTGGTTTCGAAGCTGATCTGCTCTCTGATTAAATTCATCGCCGAAACAGCCGTTGTATGTTGCAACCTCAATAAGCTGCTCCGATATTTCATCAAGGTCTTGTTTGAGTGTAAGGAAAGAGTAAACATTAAGTGTAAGCACTAATACAGAAAGCAAAGCAATTATACCGACGCATATATCGATATATCCCTCTCCCTTTTTTGATAACAATTTCTTCATTTCATTACACCTCCATTACCCGAACAGTACGCCGACGGAACTCATAATCTGAGTGATGATGACTACAACATAAATGAGCATAAAACATACAAGCAGACACATGGAAAGCCGCTTGACCTTCTTCGGTATCTTCTGTGCTTCAAGTCGAAGTCGTTGTCTTTGAATGTCGGAAAACTTCATAGCAAGACTCGACCAGTACACAGGCGCAGTATCACCGTGAATTAGAGTGATAAATCCACGGCATACATCGCTCATCATAGGCGAACCGACTCTTGCTTCAAGTCGTGTAACAGCCGCTTCTTCATTGCCTGAACGCATATCGGCTATCGTTATAGCGAGTTCGTGTTGTAATTCCTTGTTTGCGTGAGGATAAAAGTCCTGAAGCATATCTACAATATTGCGACTGCGGATAAGGGTTTTCTGTATCGTGCCTACAAGTCTCGGCAAATCATTTTCTATCTTTGCTCGCTTTACCTTGATTCTGTTGCTTACGCTCTTTGCATTTATCCTGTACAAAACAAAGGCAAGAACAAGGATTATCGGTGCAAGAATCGGGAAGATAAACAGCATCGGTATAGCAAACACAGCAACAAGAAGCGATTTGACAATCGCATTTGCCTTGTACATTTCGGGTGATATATCCATCTGCGCAGTTCTCAGATCTGCTTCAAGCTCTTGCCTTTTGAACTCATTCATCGGCAGATGCTTTGCAATCGTCGATGCGAGATTTCCGAGCCAGACATCAAGGCTGCTTGTCTTTTCACTCTGTGCTTTTGAAAGGTTGTTGACCGCTTTTGATGTGCGGACATAGGGCAGCTTAAACATATCCGCAAGAATAAAGTACACGGCTGCGGAGCAAAGAACACCGACCGTAAGTCTGAATACAATCATATCCACCCCTCCTTAACCTTTGTACTCGACGGGTTTGGTGAACTTAAGCATAAAGAGATATGTCACAAGTATCACAGCGCCGCAAATGCCGAGCGTAATTTTACCCGGTGTTTCAAAGAGCAAAGTGTGAAACCAATCTTTGTTCAGCACATACAAAATCGGAATATTACCAACCACAAGACCAACCATTGTGTAATATTCCATTCGCACCGAAGCCATCATAGAGGAAAGCTCGCTGTTTACAATCCTGACATCGGTTAGTTTGCCTATTATCGGCTGCAAAGTATCTTTGAGAGTATTATCCTCCTGACATTGTAAGAGTGCATCACACCATTCCTTGAAAATCTCATCATCAACTTTCTTTTTCAGATTCTTTAGCGCCTGTTTGGTGTTTGAAATGAGTGTTGCATCACTGATAAATGCCGAGAAATGTTCACGAAGCGGCGGTTTAATGTATGCAAGATTTTCTTTAACAGCGGCGATAATATCATCACTTCTCATATATGAAGTTGAGATAATTGAAAGCGTTGTTTCAAGCTCATCTTTAACATGCTTTTCGTATGCGTCCATACTGTTTCTGACATACACAAAGGGGATAATAGCAAAAGCGGCAGCAAAAACGGGAACAAGAAAAACATTGTTAATGAGTACAGCTGCAACAGCGCCGCCTGCGAAAAGACAAAGACTCGAACAGATGATAAAGCCGAACTTTCCGCCTTTGCCCATAGCAGTAAGTGCGTCTTTCATATATGTGAGCCTTTGACCGAGACTCTTTTTCTTTTTACCGGTTCTTAAAGAATGAATCCGATCTCTTATGCTTTCTCTTTTTGATAGAAGTTTAATAATGTCATTTGTTATCTGTTCGGGAGTTAAGTTCAAAAAACAGACTATGGCAACGACTAAAAACAAGGAAGTTATTAAGCTAAATATCACTGTAATCAGCCCCTTTCTCTAAAAATTTGGCAAGCTCATTTTGAGGTACGCCAAACTGCAACAGCTTTCTTTGCATTACTTCAGACATGATTTCCGGCTGTTCAAAGTATCCTTCGGTAACAAACTTTCCTTTAACAATTTCGTTTCGTGTGATGTGGTAACGAAAAAGAGTGTGATATTTTCTTTCACCATCGGGCAGAATCTCACACTCTGATATATCCATAATTTTTCTTTCATTGTTTTCAAGCTTATGTGTGTATACAACTATCGGAAATGCCTGCCCTGCCTGCATAAGCGAAGTTTTGAAGTCAATGGGAAACCGCTTTTGACAAAGCAGAGCTATTCTCATATGCGCAGAATCAGCGGCAAATGCGTGAACGGTCGAAACAACGGTATGCCCTGTAAGGCTCGCTTCAACAGCAGAATAGCACTCGACATCTCGCATCTCACCGACACAGACAATATCGGGATTAAAACGCAGTGAGGCTACTACTAAGTCCTCTTGTGTAATGTCATACGCTTCATTGTCAGACGGTCTTGAAAGCGTATGCACAACATTGTTTATGGTTTTACTGCCCTTTTTCCTGACAAGCGACAATTCTCTTGAACCGCTTTCAATGGTAAACACTCGTTTGTTGTCGGGTATGGTACTTAAAAGTGCATTGAGCAAGGTTGTTTTACCGCTTGATGTTGCACCTGCCACAACTGTTGAAACACCGTAACGCATACACATACAAAGAAAATCTATCATCTTCTGTGTTGCGTTACCGCTTTTGACGATCTGTTCTTTATTAACTCTTGACGGATGCAACAATCTTATTGAAACGGATACACCGACATTTTCATCAACGATGGGTGATTTCAGAGCCGTGATTCGCGTGTTGTTCGGCAAGTGTCCCTGTGACATAGGCGAAGCGTTATCAATTATCATGCCCGAATGATGGAGTAAACGCTTAACAATATCAATAGCATGAGATGGAGAGAAAAAATGCTCTTTCAGCTTGACGATTTTACCGTTTGTATATGATACCGCTATATCGTCCCAAGCGTTGATATTGATTTCTTCAATGTTATCTTTGCCGAGAAACGGAGTTAAGATTGAATACTCAGCCATTTCAGAAAACAGCTTTTGAATCAGCTTTTCATTTGAAATGTCATCAACCTCATACTCGTTATCTCTGATAAACTTCTCAATATATGAACTGAGCTGGCTTTGATCTCCCGTAAGCGCTGCCGAGTATCTTGATGAAATATATTGCTGAACTAGGCCAAGCAGATCCACAAAATCTATTGTTCTTTTCATTCAGGGCAACCCCCTCATATGATTTTGCTCAAAAGATTTTGGATTTTCTTTGTGTATGCTTTGTCATTCAGTCTTTCATACATTCTGCCATCAAGCATTTGCTGTTTTAATGCCCTTGAATACGGTAAAAGAGCCGCTATTGTATGAAGTTTTGTGCAGACTTCCTCTGTCGGCAAATGCAGCTCTCTTTCCGTAACATTTACAACATTAAACAGGTTTTCACCCTCTGTTCTGTCACTGTTCTTATTCGAGGAATACCATGACATTCCTTTAAGGTCGGGAGTAATAATCCTGACGGCAACATCTGCCACAGCTAAAGCTTTTTTGGATATCTCATCGTCTTTCTCATTTGTACAGTCAACAAAAATATATCCTGCTTCATCAGTAAGTGCAGAAAAAAGAGCGTTGATTTTTTCAGGTGTTGGAGTCGGAAAACTGTATCTGTTTTCGCCCGCTTTAAAACCAAGTGCAAAAAAGTCTTTCATATTCTTTGCTGTAACGGCATTTTTGAGAAGAGATTCATTTGTTATTGTGGTATTATCGAAAATCTCACTCAATGACACAACCTCATCGGGTGCGTAATTGGGAAACAAAAGAGCGATACTCGGCGCTGTCATATCAGGTAAAAGAAAAGCGATAACTTCATCCTTTGTTTGCATATATGTTTCCGTAGCGGATTTCAGAGCAATACTTGTTTTTCCGCTTCCGGGCGAGCCGTAAAACGCTATGAGCTTAGGCATCTTTCTTTTCCTCCTGTGCTTTTTTCTCTTGTTCTTTCAAGTATTTATCCTGAGTCTTAATGAACTTTTCTGCCGTATCGTCATTACCTCTGTAAACGAGAGCGACGTGCATAGTAGCGTTCTTTTCATAATCCGCAAGAAGCCCTGCCTGCTGAACGGTTACCAACACGGTTATTGTTGTCGGAAGAGTAAAAGAGCCGTCCTCGTTCGGGACAACTTCGTTTTCATCAACACCGCCCGATGTTGTGGTCGTAATTACCTTGACATATTTAAGTTCGGGAGGAACGACCGTGTCCTTGTCTTTTTCGGTAACATATATACTTACAATATCGCCGTTCTGAAGCTTACCGGAAAGACCGCCTGCAAACGATGAAATGGTGATACTCATTGCAACTTTATCGCCGCTGAGAGCTGACAAAATATTTTCTGAGGAATTTGCTTCATCGGTAAGTTTCGCTGTCGTTGCGACATCGCCTTTGTACACATCCGAGTTTACAAATTTTCCGATAACAGCCGACTTGTCTTTTATTGCACCTTCGGGAAGTCCGCTTCTCAAAAGTGAAGTCACGGTAATATCATCTTCGGTTATTTTTGCACCTTTGCTCAGGTTTTTTGAAAAAGTTATGACCTCGGATTTGCCTTCGGTCATTTTGTTGACCATCGGAGAAATTCCGAATGTGATCGCTACGGCTAAAATGATACAGATAATTCCTATTACTGTTCTGTTTCTCATGTGCATCATTCCTTTCTTTGAATTTTTTGATAAAAAGAAAACGCCGCTTGTGCGACGCTTCAAATTAGAAATTAGTAATGAGAAATGAGAAATTAAGGTTAACTTCTTATTTCTAATCTTTACTGCTTTTGGTTATAGCAGATAAAAGTTTTTGAATTTCAATACAGTCAGATATAATCGATTTGTATTGTTCTTCGGTTATATATTTTGTTTCATACAAAAGTTCTATACAGTATTTGGTTTCTGCTGATTCCTTAAATGCTATATACATTTTTGCAAGAAAATCTTTCTTACTGATACCGCATTCTGCTTCGGCTATATTTGCTCCGATACTTGTGCCGCTTCTTAACAACTGCTTTGACAATACATATTCATTTTTGCTTTCACAAAGATATTTATATAAATTGACTATACGAATTGCAAATCTTTTGCTCTTAATGAAAACTGCATTTTCTGCCATTTCTCATTCCTCATTTCTAATTTCTCATTGGCAGAACAATCATATCACAAGTTTCAGTATCAAACAAGATACCCAATCAAAAATCCTGCCGAAAGATACGGAATAAGCGGCAGGGTTTTATCTTCGGATTTCTTAATTTTATTGCGTATCAGCGTACCTATCACGGCAAAAAGCAAGCCGACTACAAGTCCCAAAATGCCTCTTGATGCTCCGAGTATAAAGAAACAAGCTGGAACATATTTTACATCAGCGCCACCGATCTTGTTACCCGTTATTATTGCAATGACAAACATCAATGCAAAAGATATTGCAAATGCCATTGCACGACTGAACAGAATGTTCGGCGAAATATTGATAAACCCAACAAGCAGAAGCATTATCGGTACATAATCCTCAACCTTTCGCTCTTGAATGTCACAAATGCTTGCATAAAGAAATACAGCAAAAATGAGCGTTGCTTTAAGAACCTCAAAGGTATAGCCGAATCTCAGCACAAACAAGAAAGATATGCCCGTGCTGAAAGCTACGCATATCTTATTGAACTTACTTTTCTTTTCATACTGTGGAGTTCTTGTCAAGACTGCTTTTGACACCAGTCCAGTGCAAAGCATATATGCCAACACCGCTAAAAATATGGGTATAAACAATGAAGCTAAAATACTGTTAATCACTGTCATAAGCCAATCACCTCATTTCAAAAGAGGCGGAGCAAAATTGCTCCGCCGAGTAGTTCGTCATAGTAAAAATTTATTGTCTTTTATCAACCACCGTTATAGTTAAAAAGTTCGCTGACCTTTTGGGTGACTTTCGGCATGATTGTTGTGTTGAACAATGCGTAGAGAAGTCCGAGAAGAAGTGCGCCGATTACGACTGCGATAAGAATCTTTACGCCTGTGTCGACATACGCTTCTGCGGTTGTACCGTCGAGAACTTCATGCGCCTTTACTGCGACAACTGTCTGTGCAGTATTGAACGAATTTTTTACCCTTGAAACTGCGTTTCTGCAAAAAGATTTAGCTTTCTTAAACATACATTTTTCCTCCGAATTTCAATTATTGATTTCTGCGATCTTTTATCGTATGCAGTAAATACAGCTTCCTGAATGGCGATACGAAAAGCCGAAACGATGGGATGACATACATCTCTGCGTTTTTCCTCGCCGTTCTTATTCTTCCAAACCTTACTCGGCATGGAGATAAAGCGCTTGCCGTCTTTGATAACTGCGCCTACACCGTGAATAACAAACTCGTCATCAAGAATGACATCTGCGTATGCCTTTGTGTTTTTGCTTCCGTCAAGAAGCTGTGTGATTTCTGCTTTAATTTTCATATTAAAAAAGTTCTTTCATAATTAAATTTCAATGAAAAAAGCAGGCATTTTTTATCGTGCCTGCTCTCTCTTTTTCTGTCTGTATCTGTTGTAAAAGTCCAACGCCCTGAGTACATAGTCGCAATGCTTCTCGACAGGTATCGACTTCGGAATGAGCTGTCCTATACGGCTGTCACGAAAAGGTGGTTTCTCACGCTGATTCGGCTTTTCTTCACACATAATCGTATCGACAACTTCCTTTGTAAGTCTGCCTTCGTTCAATGCCTTTCTCATGCGTATGGTTTGGTCGTGTGACGGAGTACAGTCGTTAGCGCCCATTGCATCAAACAATTGTTTTTGTGATTCCTTTGGGAGATACGACATTTCCACAGCCGGGCGCATGGCGATTTTGCCTTCATCGACAAGTTCAAGGATTTCGGGCACAAGCTCATTCAGGCGGATATATCGTTTAATTTGCGATTCGCTTTCGTTGACCTGTTGAGCTAATTCCGAATTAGAACGAGTACCAATTAAATTCGGTCCCACTGGGTCCGAATTATTCTTAGATAGTCTACCAGCCTGCCTTTTCATTGCATCCAATCTCATTTTGTACGCCTTTGCTTTCTCCGAAGGCAATATCTGTTCTCTTTGAAGATTAGAATCAATCATTGCAAGTATCGCCTCATCTTTCGTAAGCTCATGGATTCTCGCAGGGATTGTTTCTATACCAGCAATCTCGTAAGCTCTTTTTCTTCTGTGTCCTGAAACCATTTCATAACCGCCGTCAACAGGTCTGACAAGAACAGGCTGAATTAAACCTCGTTCTTTAACGCTATCAACGAGCTCTCGCATACTGTCATCATCTCTGACCTGATACGGATGATCGGGAAAGTCCCTGATTTCCGACAAAGGTATCTCCGTCACGGTTTCTTTTTGCTCTTGTTTTTTATCCAATAACTTTGCCTCCTTTCGGTGGGTAATGCGTTTTTCTTCACTATGTGAAGCCTGATAAAAACATTTTGTTTTCTCCTTAAAATGAAATGAGCCGTTGATTTTTACATCAGCGGCTATGTAACTCTGAGTAATAAAAAAGACCGAAGTTTCTAAGATATGTTCTTAAAAAATCGGTCTGAAATATGTAAATATTGAATTGTTGTAAGTTCAAATCCTGACAGTCCGTGAAAACAGCTAATTTGTTGCCCTCGAAAGTGAGTATAAAAAATAGCCTCAAAAAAACACTAAAAGCCCTTGATCTACAAGGACTTTTAAGCGTTGTTGCCATATTGGCAACAAGAGTTGGCGCCTCAAACAGGACTCGAACCTGTGACACCGCGGTTAACAGCCGCGTGCTCTACCGACTGAGCTATTAAGGCAAATAATTTTAAATCTGTGCCCAAACGAAATGACCAAAAACACAGTCAATTCACTTTAGGCTCTCATGTCAAACCATTTGTATATACATATTCCCAACTGTTTGCAAAATATGCATAAAACCGCTTAAGCGATTAACTTAAGCGGCATTGTGTCGGCATCGCCTTATCTTCCCGGGCCGCTTCCAGCCAAGTATTGTCAGCACTGATGAGCTTAACTTCCGTGTTCGGGATGGGAACGGGTGGACCCTCATCGCTAAAGACACCGACTGCTTCGAACTGTTAATCCAAAGCTCTTTAATTTTTGACCTTTCTTTAATCTGGTGACCCGTACGAGATTCGAACTCGTGTTGCCGGCGTGAGAGGCCGGAGTCTTAGGCCACTTGACCAACGGGCCTCTTTCTGGTACACCATCACGGGCTCGAACCGTGGACACCCTGATTAAGAGTCAGGTGCTCTACCAACTGAGCTAATGGTGCATAAGTTGGTGAAGTCCATGTTGTTCTTCATGTACCTTCAAAACTGAACAAAGTAAGCAAATGCAGAAGAAAACGTAGAACCAAGAATATGGTCAAGCCCT
>CANQLQ010000034.1 GCA_947624755.1 uncultured Clostridia bacterium
AATCGCGCCGAAACACTGCCTGAGCCGCAAATTTCCCAAACAGGTGAAACGGTGGTGGAACTGAAAAACGTATGGTTCCGCTATGAAAAGGATGCGCCGGACGTTCTGCGGGGCGTGTCCGCAAAGGTACATCGGAGCGAAATTTTCTGTGTTCTTGGCGGCAACGGCGCCGGAAAAACCACGGTGTTGAATGTGATTGCAGGACTGGACAGGGCTTACCGGGGAAAAGTTCTCATAAACGGTAAATCTATAAAGGACTATAAGGGCGGCACACTGTACCGAAACAATCTCGCTTTTCTGCCGCAAAATCCGCAGACGGTTTTTGTCAAGGACACAGTCCGCGCCGACCTTGCGGAAATTCCGGAAACAATGGGAGTTCCAAAGCAGGAATGCGCAGAACGAATTGAAAAAATTGCAGACAAGTTGAAAATCGCAAATCTGCTTGACCGGCATCCATATGATTTAAGCGGAGGGGAACAGCAAAAAAGCGCCCTTGCCAAGGTTCTGCTCTGCGAGCCGAAAATTCTGCTGCTGGACGAGCCGACCAAAGGTATAGACGCTTTTGCAAAATTGAATTTGCGGAAAATTCTTAGTGAATTGAAACGGGACGGAATGACGGTGATACTGGTAACACACGATGTGGAATTTGCCGCCGAAACCGCCGACCGTTGCGCATTTATTTTTGACGGAGAAATTCTCTCTGTCGATTCGCCGCAGAAATTCTTTGCCGAAAATAACTTTTACACTACTGCCGCCAACCGCATGGCGCGGGGACTGTGGAAGAATGCAGTAACCTGTGAGCAGGTGATAGAATGCTGTCTGGCGGCGGGAGGACGGCTATGAAAAAATGGATTTCCTACAGCGTTCTCTGTTTGCTAATTCCTGCGGTTGTACTTTTCGGCGTCCTTCTCTTTCCGGCCAAGCAGTATGCGTGGATTTCTCTTTGCACAGCATTACTCTCTTGCTTGCCGGTTTTTCTGCAGTTTGAGCGAAAGAGCATCGGCACAAGGCGGCTGATTCTGATTGCCTCTATGACGGCGCTTTCGGTGCTGGGTCGTATTCTTTTTACTCCGATCCCTGGTTTCAAGCCCGTAACCGCCATGGTGGTAATCACCGCCATGTACTTCGGAGGCGAAGCAGGCTTTCTCACCGGATCGCTTTCCGCCGTGATTTCCAACTTCTGGTTCGGGCAGGGGCCGTGGACGCCCTTTCAAATGTTTAGCTGGGGGATTTTAGGATTGATTGCGGGATTAATTGCCAACCCGATGAAGCACAGCAAAATTCTGCTTGCGGTGTATGGCGCTGTCTCAGGCATTCTGTATTCGGTCATAATGGACGTTTGGACAGTACTTTGGGCGGACGGAATTTTCAATTTCTCCCGCTATGCTGCCGCTTTGACATCGGCTCTGCCGTTTACGGCTATTTATGCCGTATCCAATGTGATTTTCCTGCTGCTGCTCGGCAAACCCATCGGAAAAATTTTGGAGCGGGTGCAAACAAAGTACGGATTATAGAAATGCTTGCTCACATTCCGCTTTCGTCATAGGTATAACCGGTATTATCAAAACTTGCAGACTGTATTACCATATGTAAAACAAATTAAGGAAGCGCTGATTAATTCAGGGCGTCCTAATTGGCGGCAGGCATCGCCTGCACGAATTACGCGGGCACGCATGGCGTGCAACACTTACGCGGGATAGAAATTATATAAAAATATAATTTTACTCCGCGAAAACACTTTGTCACTAATTTTGAAGTTTCTTTTTATGTTCAAAAAATCTAAGTCAATACTTTGTGTATTAACGAGAATTTTTGGGCTAAATGACGGAATAATTTACCGTCAAGCAGGGCTGCTTGTATTAATCAGTGATTCCTTAAGTTCTGTCTTTCATAAAACGCAAGCTTTGACAATACTACCCATTTGAGATATAATATATAAAATTTTACCGGTTCGGTATTTTTTGTTTTTATACTTATGGAAGTGATCGTATGAAAGAAAAGAAAGGATCAATGCTCAAAAAATGGTTTATGCCCTACTTTGTGATACATAAAAGGGTCGTTATAATTGATTTGCTCTGTGCGTCGCTTACAACAATAGCGGAGCTTGTTCTGCCTATGCTTGTGCGCCGTATAACGGAAATTGCTGTTAATAATATCGCCGAACTTACGGTTAGGGTTATTCTTGAAATGGCGGCTCTTTATGCTTTTCTCAAGGGCATTGATATGCTTGCCGGTTATTATATGATTTATGTCGGTCACACAATGGGCGTCAAGATTGAAAAAAGTATGCGCGAGGATATGTTTTCCCATCTTCTTCGCGTTCCGCTTTCCTATTATGACTCTACCAAAGTAGGACAGCTTATGAGCCGTATTACAACGGATATGTTTGACGTTGCCGAATTTTCTCATCATTGTCCGGAAGAATTTTTCATCTGCGGTCTGAAGCTTATTGTAAGCTTTGCCGTACTCGCTTCTATAAATCTTCCGCTTACTCTCGTTTCTTTTGCAATGCTTCCGCTCATGCTTTTCGGCACTCTTTATTTCAGAAGAAAAATGCACGAGGTTTTCAAAGCCCGCCGTGTTATTGCCGGTGACGTCAACGCAAGGACGGAAACTTCACTTCTCGGGATCAGAGTTATAAAATCTTTCACTCAGGAAAAGCACGAAGAAAAGCTTTTTAAAGAAGAAAGCACAAAGCTAAGCGAAACCCAAAAGGCTTCTTATCGCTATATGGCAAGGCTCAACAGTGTTGTGCGCTTTTTTGACGGTATGATGTATGTTGTAATGATTCTTATGGGCGGAATGTTTATACTCAAAGGAAAAATTACAACCGCCGACTATACTGCATATTTGCTTTATGACGCTATGCTTATTGCCGCAATTAAAAGAATCGTTGAATTTATTGAGCAGTTTGAAAAAGGACTTACCGGAATTGAACGCTTTGCTCAGGTTATGGAAGTTGAAAACGAAAAAGGGTACAGCGAAACGAAACAGCTTGAAAAGGTTGAAGGTGAAATTGAATTTAAAGACCTTACTTTCAGCTATGGCGACGAAAAAGACGATGTTCTCGAACACGTTAACATAAAAATTAAAAAGGGAGAAAACGTTGCTGTTGTAGGTCCGTCGGGAAGCGGAAAAACAACAATGTGCAGTCTTATTTCAAGATTCTATGAAGTCTCCGACGGTGAAATCACCCTTGACGGAAAAAATATTTCTTCTCTTGAGCTAAGTTCCCTGAGGAACGCAATAGGTATGGTTGAGCAGGAAGTTTATATGTTCTCGGGTACGGTTTATGAAAACATTCTTTACGGCAATCCTTGTGCAAGCCGTGAAGATGTTGTTGAAGCGGCAAAGCTTGCCGGAGCACACGAATTTGTGATGAATTTGCCGAACGGTTATGACACTTTTATCGGGGAGAGAGGCACAATGCTTTCGGGCGGTCAGAAGCAAAGAATCAGCATTGCAAGAGTGTTTCTTAAAAATCCGCCTGTCCTTATTCTTGACGAAGCCACAAGTGCGCTTGACAACAAGAGCGAACAAATAATCAAAAAATCTCTTGAAACTCTTGCAAAGGGCAGAACAACACTTACAATTGCTCACAGACTTTCAACTATCAAAAACGCTGACAGGATCCTTGTTCTTACAGAAAATGGAATTGAAGAGCAAGGAAGCCACGAGGAGCTTTTAAAGCTTGGGGGAATATATTACAGGCTATACAATAATCTGTAAAATTAGGGAATCACTGATTAATACAGGGTGTCCTAAAGCATCAAGGTATTGGCTCTGCCCTTTTGAAAACTGCCGAAGAACATTTGAAGTCTGTCGGCAAAAAGGCGGTCATAGTGCATCTCGGTAATAAAGAGCATTTTTATGAATCGTGGCAGTTTTATCCCAAGCACGGCTATAAAGAGTATGAGCCGGGTTATATGAGAAAAGAATTACTTACAAAAAATCCCTCGCAAAGGTAAGCGCTTTGAGATAACCGAAGCTTTCTTTTAAAAAACTGTAAATTTATACGTTTATGCAATTTATTTTCAAAAAACAGATGAAAAATTTTTCATTCTATGATAAAATAAAATAATTAATTATATTGAGGTGACAAAATGGGACTTCTTAAAAAGTTATTTGGTGACTATTCCACAAAGGAAATTAAAAGAATAAAACCGCTTGTTGAAAAAGTTCTCGGTTATGAGGACGAATATTCAAAGTTATCCGATGCCGAGCTTAAAGCAAAGACTCCTGCGTTTAAAGAGAGACTTGCAAACGGAGAAACCCTCGATGATATTCTCCCCGAAGCTTTTGCGGTCTGCCGTGAAGCAAGCTGGCGTGTACTTAATATGAAACACTTCCCCGTCCAGATAGAAGGCGGTATAGTTCTTCACCAGGGCAGAATTGCCGAAATGAAAACCGGTGAAGGTAAAACCCTTGTCGCAACCCTCCCGGCTTATCTTAATGCTCTTTCGGGCAACGGCGTTCATATCGTAACCGTCAACGACTATCTTGCCCGCCGAGACAGCGAATGGATGGGTAAGGTTTACCGTTTTCTCGGACTTTCTGTCGGTCTTATCGTAAACGGTCTTTCAACCGAAGAAAGAAGAGAAGCTTATGCCGCCGACATCACCTATGGCACAAATAATGAAATGGGCTTCGACTATCTTCGTGACAATATGGTTCAATACATTGAACAAAAGGTTCAGCGCGGACATAACTTTGCAATCGTAGACGAAGTTGACTCAATTCTTATCGACGAGGCAAGAACCCCCCTCATTATTTCCGGTATGGGTGAACAGTCAAGCCAGCTTTACACTCTTGCAAATGATTTTGTAAAAAGACTGCGTCCGCTTCGTATTGCCGAAGCAGATTCAAAGACAAACCTTGAAGACCTTGCAAAAGACGCCGAAGCTGATTATATTGTTGACGAAAAGGCAAAAACCGCCATGCTCACGGCAAGCGGTATTGAAAAAGCGGAAAAGTATTTTAACATCGCTGACCTTTCTTCCCCGGACAATCTTACTCTTTCACATCATCTTAACATTGCAATTAAGGCTTACGGCGTTATGAAGCACGACATTGACTATGTTGTAAAAGACGGTCAGGTTCTTATAGTTGATGAATTTACGGGACGTATTATGATAGGACGCCGTTATAACGAAGGCCTTCATCAGGCTCTCGAAGCCAAAGAAGGTGTAAAAATTGCAAAAGAAAACAAAACTCTTGCAACAATTACCTTCCAGAACTATTTCCGTCTTTACAAAAAGCTTTCCGGTATGACCGGTACGGCAATGACCGAAGTAAACGAATTTCGCGAAATTTATTCTCTTGATGCCGTTGAAATCCCAACTAACAAGCCGGTAATAAGAATTGATAACGATGATGTTATATACAAAACCGAACAGTTTAAATTCAACGCAATTATTGAGCAGATTATCAAGTGCCACGAAAAAGGACAGCCTGTTCTTGTTGGTACGGTTTCAATTGAAAAAAGTGAAAAGCTTTCTGCTGCGCTAAGAAAGCGTGGTATAAAGCATAACGTTCTCAATGCAAAGTTCCATGACAAAGAAGCTGAAATTATCGCTCAGGCCGGTAAGCTCGGTTCGGTTACCATAGCAACAAATATGGCGGGGCGCGGTACTGACATTATGCTTGGCGGTAACGCTGAATATCTTGCAAAAAGCGAAATGCGCCGTCTTGAATATTCCGAAGAGCTTATTTCCGAGGCAACAGGCTTTGGAGACACGGACAACGAAGATATAATTGAAGCAAGAGCAAAATTCAAAGAGCTTGAATCGAAATACAAAGCTGAAATTGCCGACGAAGCACAGGCAGTACGAGAAGCAGGCGGTCTTTACATCATCGGTACGGAACGTCACGAATCCAGACGAATTGACAACCAGCTTCGCGGACGAAGCGGCAGACAGGGCGACCCGGGTGAAAGCAGATTCTTCCTTTCAATGGAAGACGACCTTCTTCGTCTTTTCGGCGGCGACAGAATGGCGTCCGTTATGTCAAGCCTTCCGGTTGATAATGATATGCCGATTGAAGTCGGTCTTCTTACAAGGCAGGTTGAGGCGGCTCAGAAAAAGGTTGAAGGCAACCACTTTGCTACCCGCCGTCACATACTTGAATATGATGATGTTATGAACCGTCAGAGAACTGTTATTTACGGTCAGCGTGACCAGGTTCTCAACGGCGAAGATATGAAAAAGACCATTTCAAAAATGATTGACGAGTCTCTTGCCGATGCCGTCGCATTCTATTGCGCACCAAATGTACCGAGAGATGAATGGCAGCTTGGAGCGCTTCGTGAAAAATATCTCGGCTATCTTACCACAAAAGATGATTTCAAAGACAACGATATGTCTGCGGAAGAAATTCTTGATATGCTTTGCGACAGAGCGCATACTCTTCACGAAAGCAAGGAAGAGCAATATGGAGCAGACAAAATGCGTGAAATTGAGCGTTTTGTTCTTCTTCGCTGTGTTGACCTCCAGTGGATGGATCACATTGATGCCGTTGATGAACTTAAAAAGGGTATCGGCCTTATGGCATATGGTCAGAAGGATCCTATTCTTGCCTTCAGAGAAGAAACATCGGATATGTTTGACGCTATGATAAACGCTATCCGTGAAGAAACGGTTCGCATGATTCTTACCATTCAAATAAGGGAAGATGAAGAAGTAAAGCGTGAACAGGTTGCAAAAGTTACCGCAACAAACAGCGGTGACGGAAGCGAAAAAAAACAGCCGGTCAAAAAAAGCAAAAAGGTAGGGCCTAACGACCCATGTCCGTGCGGAAGCGGAAAGAAATACAAAAAGTGCTGCGGCAGCCCCGTCAACAAAGCATAAAAAGTGGGCATCGCCCACAGGAATTACGCGGCAGGCATCGCCTGCGAGAGTTACGCGGAGTAGATTTATGCAAACTTTTACTTTTATGCCGCGAAACGACTTGCGTTGTTAATTATAAAAATTTTAATCAGTAAGCATCGTACGCAGAGTTACACGGGGAAGTTTTATGTAAGTCTTGATACTAACACTACGGCACGCGTAGGGGCGACCCCATGTGGTCGCCCACGGGCATCGCCCGCACGAGTTACGCGAAACAGATTTTACAGGCTTTTACTATTACGCCGCGAAAAAAAGTCTATTACAGACTAATACAAAAAAAAGAACAAAGTATAGTTTGGAAAAAACTAACCTATACAACAGGCTTTACCCTAAGGCACAGACCGCATTTTTCCTTTTATCGTGGCTAAGATAAAAAGGAAAATTTCAGAATAAAGTTTCTTATTAAAAGTTTTTAGAAGCATTTAAAACATTCCTATTACTTTAAAATTTGCAAAAAATAATAGTCGAGTCTTTAATCTATCGTCACGCACAAATATGCACAACTCTGTATATATAAGGGCCTTAGACTGTTATTTTTTTTAAAACATACAAATAAACAACGCCCGAATTAAGGATAGTCTTATCTTCGGACGTTGTTGTTGCTAATGCATAAGTTTGTATATAACTTGTTATATACTATGCGGAAGTCTGCCAAAATTTTACATTATATATTTTTGTCATATTTGCCGCTTACAATTATTCGTGATCGTTGTCCTCAATTTTTCCGACAATCGGTTCGGGATCAATACCCTGTCTTTTGTAGTAATCGGCAATTGCGGCTTTAATTGCCTGTTCAGCGAGAACCGAGCAATGAATTTTAACTGCCGGAAGTCCGTCAAGGGCTTCTACAACAGCCTTGTTTGTAAGCTTGAGAGCTTCTGAAAGAGGTTGACCTTTTATCATATCCGTTGCAATTGAACTCGTTGCAATAGCGGAAGCACAGCCGTATGTGTTGAACTTAACATCAACAATTATGTCATTTTCAATTTTTAGGTACATTTTCATAATGTCACCGCATTTTGCGTTGCCGATTTCACCGATTCCGTTTGCATCGTCAAGCTTGCCTACATTATGCGGATTTGCAAAGTGCTCCATAACCTTCTGTGAATATTTCATTTTATATTAACTCCTTATTGTATATTATTATGCGTGTGCCTTTTCTTCTTCCATAATGTGTTCCCAAAGCGGCGACATATCACGAAGCCTGTCAACAATTCCGGGAAGAACTTCAAGGATCCAGTCAACATCTTCCTGCGTCCAGTCCTCGCCAAGAGAAAGACGAAGTGAACCGTGAGCGACTTCATGCTTAAGTCCAATTGCAAGAAGAACGTGACTCGGATCAAGTGAGCCGGATGTGCAGGCTGAACCGCTTGAAGCGCTGATACCGTTCATATCAAGCATGAGAAGCAGACTTTCGCCTTCAACGCCTTCAAAGCACATACTGAAATTGCCCGGAAGTCTTTTTACTCTGTCGCCGTTAATGCGTGAATGACTGATTTTGCTTGCGCCTTCAAAAAGTCTGTCACGAAGAGCGGAAACCTTCTTTTCGTTCTCTTCCATGTTTTCCATCATGTCCGTAATCGCAACACCAAGGCCGACAATGCCCGGAACATTTTCTGTTCCCGCCCGTCTGCCGCTTTCCTGAGCGCCTCCTTCGATAAGGTTGGGGAAGCGAATACCTTTTCTGCAATAAAGAGCGCCTACACCCTTAACCGCATGGAACTTGTGACCCGAAAGAGAAAGCATATCAATATTTTCTGCTTTTACGTCAATTTTTACATGACCGACAGCCTGAACGGCATCTGTATGGAAAAGAACACCCTTTTCTTTGCAGATAGCTCCAATTTCGGCAATCGGCTGAATTGTTCCTATTTCATTGTTTGCGTACATAATTGTAACAAGGCAGGTTTCGTCCGTGATAGCGTTTCTTACATCTTCCGGCCTTACAATACCGTTTTCGTAAACATCAAGGTATGTTACGCTAAAACCCTGCTTTTCAAGAGCAGCGCAGGTGTGAAGGACTGCGTGATGTTCAATCTTGCTTGTGATAATATGCTTTTTACCTTTTTTTGCGCCAAGAGCCGCAACTCCTCTTATTGCCCAGTTGTCTGCTTCGGAGCCTCCGGAAGTGAAAAAGATTTCATTTTCGTTTGCGCCGAGAGCGGCGGCTACCTGCTGTCTTGCTTTTTTTACGCCCTGATTAGCCTTTTGACCGATTGAGTAAAGGCTTGACGGGTTGCCGAAGTTTTCGGTCATATATGGAAGCATTGCATCTACAACCTTTTTTGAAACAGGCGTTGTAGCTGCATTGTCCGCATAAACATATCTCATTTCTTGCACTCCAATTCTGTTTTTTTATTGACTTTTAAGTTTCTTTTGACAAGGTCGCTCAAAGTAATTTTGCTGACCACACCAATTACCGCATCATAAATTTCCGTCCAGATAAACGAGGTCACACAATCGCAGTATCCTTCACAGCAGTCGCTGTCCTGAGCACAAGCAACGGGTGCGAGACTGCCTTCTGTAGCTATGAGGATATCTTCAACGGTGATATCATCAGCGGATTTAGTAAGATGATAGCCGCCTTTTGCACCTCGGACACTGCGAACAAGTTCGCTTTTAACAAGAAGGTTTATGATTTGTTCAAGGTATTTTTCGGAAAGATGTTCTCTTTCGGCGATTTCCTTTAGCGGAACACATTCTTCCGCACTGTTTGACGCGATATCGGTCATAATACGAAGCCCGTATCGCCCTTTGGTAGATATTTTCAAAAAGCCGCTCCTTTCTAATTCCTACTTTATTGGTAGTATATCACTGTTTTTAATTCATAGCAAGAGGGTATGAATTAAAACATATCAGAAAATATTCTTGACAAAATTAAATATTTTATACAATGTGCATAAAAAGGACCAAAGTATTTGACACAGCTAAAATTTCTTCAAGACACTTGCATAAACGGTAAATTGACCAAATTACCGGTTTTAGAGATATGTGTTTCTCCTGCTTATTGGGATATTTGGTACAGTTAAAGTGACGCTTTACGTGGTTGACAAAAAGATGTTAAAAGTGATATAATAAAAAGTGGCAGGAATTTTTAGAGCCTGTCAAAATATGGAATTTTATACCGCAAATTGAGCCATAAAATCAAAAGACGGAGGATCAAATTATGTTCGATATTCTTACTCTTAATTCAATCTCACCTAAAATTAATTCACAGCTTACTGCCGACAAATTTGCAATTTCATCTGACTGCAAAAATCCCGATGCAGTTGTTGTAAGAAGCTTTAATATGCACGAAACCGTTCTTGGAGAAAACCTCAAAGCTATTGCAAGAGCAGGCGCCGGTACAAATAATATTCCGGTTGAAGAATGTACAAAAAAAGGTATTGTCGTTTTTAATTCTCCGGGAGCAAATGCAAACGCAGTTAAAGAACTTGTTCTTTGCACAATGCTCATCGCTTCAAGAAACGTTCTTGAAAGCATCGACTGGGTAAAATCCCTTGCAGGCGGCGGAGAAGCCGTTGTAAAGCAGGTTGAAAAAGGCAAAGGTCAATTTGTAGGTCACGAACTCAAGGGCAAAAAGCTCGGCGTTATCGGCCTTGGCGCAATCGGTTCTCTTGTTGCACAGACAGGTGTAGACCTCGGAATGGAAGTAATCGGCTGGGATCCATACCTCACGGTTCACGGTGCGCTTCATCTTTCATCTTCGATTGAAGTAGTTCAAGAAGAAAGCGAAATTATCAAAAACTGCGACTTTATTTCCGTTCATGTTCCTCTAAATGATGCGACACGCGGCAAGTTCAGTGAAGATTTTATCAACAAATGCAAAGACGGCGTTATTCTTCTCAATATGTCAAGAGCTGAAATCGCTGACGCAAACGCAATTAAAGCAGGTATCGACAGCGGTAAAATAGCTAAATATGTCTGCGACTTCCCAACCGATAACCTCATCGGTTACAACAATGTTATTCTCACTCCGCATCTTGCATCAGGCACATATGAAGCTGAGGATAACTGTGCAGTTATGGCTGCGGCAGAGCTGAAGGATTATCTTCTTTGCGGCAATATCAAAAATTCAGTTAACTTTTCCGAATGTTCACTTGGTGAGCTTGAAAGCAAAAGCAGAGTTTGCATCTTCCACGAAAACAAGCCGAACCTCATTCACCAAATTACTAACCTCATCTCGAAAAACGGCGCAAATATTGATAACATGATAAGCAAGGCTAAGGGCGCTGTTGCTTATACAATGATTGACGTTGACAGTGAAGTTTCAGAGGACACCGTAAAGCTCATTGAAGAAATTGACGCTGTTATCAGATTAAGAGTTATATAACAAAAACGGGGGGCTGCCACGCTGATGGCAGCCCCTTAAGGAACCACTGAATATCACGCCTACCGGCTGAACGCGCATCTTGCACCGATATTTCCCGTCATTTTTGCCAAAAGCTCCTTGAAATACGTCAGTATTCCTGCGTCGCTTTTGACAATCTGACGAAAAA
>CANQLQ010000035.1 GCA_947624755.1 uncultured Clostridia bacterium
TCTTTTGAAAGAAAAGTTCCAAAAGAAACATTGCTGACGTACGGCTACGCTCAACCGTTTGAATGCGAAGCATTCAAGCCGGGTCGCTTCGCCTATAGACCGGTTTGTGCTTTACCCCCCTGTGGTAAGTTTGCTTCTTTTTATTTTAGTTGCAATAAAGAGGGAAAATGCGGTCTGTGCCTCAGGATAAGGCCTGTTGTACAGGTTGGTTCTTTTTTATTGATTTTTAGTTAGTTATTTTTTATCTTAGTCTGTGATAGACTTCTTTTCGCGGGGTTCATTTGACGTTAAATATAAATTTGTCCCGCGTAACTTCTTCGGGCGATGCCCGTGGGCGACCACACGGGGTCGCCCCTACGCGTGCAGCGGTGTGAGTATCAAGACTTATATAAATATTCCCTGTTTAACTACCGTGGGCGATGCCTGCCGGTGTCTAATTTTTAATGATGAAAATATAAAAAAGCGCAGCAGCTATAAAACTACCGCGCCTAAAAGGGTTGTCTTTTTGTATGTGACATCAGTGCTTCCCTAATTATTCAACTTTTAAAAATGACCTTGCTTCAACCGTAACTCCGTTAACCTTAACGTCTTTGTTGTTATAGTTAACATATACATTAGCCGTGCCGCCAAATTCAGTACAGTATACACCTTTTTTAACAAGATAATGATTTGTTATCGGCTTTGAAGAGAGATCTTCAAATAAACTGCTAAGTCTTTCATAACTGCTTTGAGCCTGATAAGAGAAATTCATATAGTAAAGGTTATCCGTCTCATTTTCTTTAGATTCGCTGTCCTGATAATAAAATTCATAGCTTAAAATTTCACCGAACTGTGCCGCACGAAGCACCGCCGTTTCGCTGTTTGAGCAAAGGTTTACAGCCTTTCCGCTGTAAGGCACAATACCGTGAAGAAGAATTTGCAAAAACGGTACTGCGGTAATATAATCCATTGACGAAAGAGACGAGGTATTTGGCAAATTTACAACAAAGTCCGCATATTTTATGCTGTAAATGTTTCCGGTGTCGACCATAACGCTTTTTCTTGCCGACATTGAATTAATCTGATTTGCCATTATTTCGGACGCTTCCTGACGGTCTATGGGATCATTTGAAGAATAATCCGCATAAAGATAACGTCCTGCATCAGACAGGCATATTCCGTCTAAAGAGTAATTCTCCAATTTGAAAAGAAGGGCATTTGTCTGTTCATTAAGCCCCGAAAGGCTCTTAAAGGCGGCCTCGCTTGTGGAAGAAACAACATTTCCTTTAAACCCTGTTATGGTATCTGTTATTTTTTCACCGTTAATTGAAAGCGCCGATTTTTTAATTTTTGATTTTTCTGTGCAAAGATAACTGATTTCGGGATATACTCTTATATTTTGCAATTTCGTAAAGTTAGAAAACTGAGTAAAAACGTCTTTGTCTCCAAGCTCCGAAGAAATTTCAGTCTTTTTAGCATCTCTTTGCAAAAGCTTTCCGTCAAACATTCCTCTGTATTTAAGGGCAATATTGCTGATACCCTTACTTCTGAAGAAAGAAATTATTTCCTGCGCTTCTTCAAAATTTGTAAAGGTCTTTATCTTAGATTTTTCACCGTCCGCCGAAGCACAGCCGATTAATGAAAGTACAAACGGATATTCTTCACTTGTCTGACTGCTCTGAAGGCTAAGCGTACCGTTTCTTATAAGGGTTTCTCTGCAAGCCGATGCCATTGCGGCATATGTTGCATTTTCCCCCGAAAGGAATCTGAAGGTCATTTTTATCTGACCTGTATATGCCTTTTGTGAAGCATACACATTATCGTCTGAAACTTTCGTCTTTGTTATTTCAAAATACGCCCCTACTCTATTATATGAGCTTTTTTTTAGAGCTTTGGACGCATTTATTTTGCATATTGCGTCGCCCTTTTCAACAAGAGCAACAAATGCGCTGTCTGCGCTTTTTATTCCATAAGCGGCAACCGTGGCATAAGTTTTTGATTTATTATCGCTTGCAAGGTCCGCCGCGTAAACGGGAACCGATACGCTTTTAAATTCCTTGGCATTTTTTGACGTATCAATAACTGCGCCGCAGCCGTCAGGAACAAAAATAAAATCTCCGTCCTGTCCGCTTGTCGATGAGCCGAAATAATCAAGCAGTCTAATACCGCTTATTATAATATTGCGGTCGGAGTCAGCGTTTCTGATTTTTGAGCAGTCAACGCTTACCGTCATTGTTCCGTCTGCAACGATATATTTAACCGGAACGGCAAAGCTGATTTTTCTGCTGTTATCAACATAGCTTTCAAATTTATATGTAACAAGAATTTCGTTACCGTCAATTTCATAAGAGGCAAGACCTTTTTTTACACTGTCGTCCTGTGAATTAAGGGTAATCTTCTTTTTTCCGACAAAAACATCAACCGAAAGAACAGCCGGAGTACCATCGGTATATTTTTCGGGAAGGCTGTTCCATTGATACCGTCCGTTTGAATCATAAACGGATACACTGTAATTTTCCTTGTCAAAATAAAGAACCGTCATATCTGTTCTTGAAATACGGATAAGATCTTCTCTTTTGTTTTTTTCGGTATAAAGGCTTTTTGTTTTATTTTTTTCATTGACAGAGCCTTCAATTTTCATTTCTTTAAGATTGAAAGATGCCGTTCCGGAAGAACAAGCCGTCAACGACAAAAGCATTATCACAAGAAACAGACAAAGAATCCTTTTGGTCTTTTTCATATAATCCTCCACACGATTAAATAGTTGCGTATTGTCCTTTCTTTAAATTTAGAAAATATGTATTTATTTAACCATAGATGCGTTACAATGTCACTATAGCGTTACAAAAAGATATACTGTAAAGGTTATTATACCATATAACTACTCGCTTTTTATTTCGTTTAAGAAAGCAAAAAAAGGTTATCGCAGTAAGGGCGACCCCATGTGGTCGCCCCCTAAACAATTTTTAATTTTACGAGATATTCTCATAAGAGTTACAAATGGACAAAAGAATACTCGTTTGACACAAAAAATCCAATTTTACAGGGTGAACACACGAGGTCGCCCCTATGCGATTTGTAAAAAAATTAAATTTGCGACAGCTTCATCTTAAATATTAAAGCTCTGCAATAACTTCAACTTCACAAAGAACGCCTTTCGGAAGATCTTTGACTGCAACACAGCTTCTTGCCGGCTTGCTTGTGAAGTATGTTCCGTAAACTGCGTTGAAAGCCGCAAAGTCATTGATATCAGCAAGGAAACAGGTTGTCTTTACTACCTTTTCAAGGCTTGTTCCGGCAGCTTCGCAAACAGCTTTCAGATTTTCGCAAACCTGAGTTGTCTGCTCTTCAATTGTTACCGCTTCAACATTGTTTGTCTTTGGGTCAATTGCTATTTGACCGCTTGTAAAAAGAAGTCCGTTTGCTTTAACTGCCTGTGAATAAGGACCGATCGCACCCGGTGCGTTAGTTGTTGCTACATATTCCATAATCTAATACTCCTTTTGCCATATGGCTTAATTAATATTTAAAGAACCTGAAATTATTTTAGGGAAGCGCTGATTAAAGCACGCATGGCGTGCGGCAGTTACGCGGGATAGAAATTATATAAAATTATAATTTTACACCGCGAAAACACTTTGTTCCAAATTTGAAAGTACCTTTTTATATTCCAAAAATATAAGGTAATACTTTATGTATTAACGAGAATTTTTGGGCAAAATGACGGAATAATTTACCGCCAAGCAAGGCAGCTTGTATTAATCAGTGATTCCTTACGCCTTAAGCGTGATTTAATTAGAGATTCCTTAGTCTGTTACCTCAAAGCCCTTGTCTATCAGAGCCTTTTTGATTGCAACTATGTGGGCATAGTCCCTTGTTTCCATACCAATACGAAGATAGCAGTCGGTAATGTTCATATCAAGGTCTGTACTGTCATAGTTGACTGACGTAACGTTACCGCCCATAGATGCGATAATGCTTGAAACCTCTGAAAGCTGACCGGGCTTGTCCGAAAGAGCAATTGTAATGTTTGTCGTTCTTCCGCTCATTTTAAGACCTCTTTCAATAACCCTTGAAAGAATAGTCACGTCAATATTACCTCCGGAAACAAGACAGCAGACATTTTTTCCGTCAATGTCCGGAATTTTACCCGCAAGTATAGCGGCAACAGGTACAGCGCCTGCACCCTCGGAAATAAGCTTCTGCTGTTCAAGAAGGGTAAGAATTGCAAGGGCAATTTCGTCGTCGGAAACGGTGAAAATACCGTCAACATATTTTGACACAAGATCATATGTAAGATTACCCGGAGTTTTAACCTTGATACCGTCGGCTATGGTCTGAACATTTGAAAGAGTTTCAATTTTTCCGTTACGGATGGATTGCTCCATACATGCCGCTCCGCTTGCCTGAATACCGTAAACCTTACAGCCGGGGTTTATCTGTTTTATTGTATATGCAACGCCGGCAATAAGTCCTCCGCCGCCAATCGGCACAACAACAACGTCTGCGTTCGGGAGCTGATTTAAAATTTCAAGACCTATTGTACCCTGACCGGCAATTACATCGGAATCATCAAAGGGGTGAATAAAGCAGTATCCTTTTTCGTCGCGAAGCTCAATTGCTTTATTGTATGCATCGTCATAAACGCCCTTTACAAGGCAGACGTCAGCGCCATAGCGTTTTGTTGCTTCAACCTTTGAAATCGGTGCGCCGTCGGGCAGACAAATAAGACTTTTTATTTTGCACCTTGTTGCGGCAAGGGCAACGCCCTGAGCGTGGTTACCCGCAGAACAGGCAATTACACCGTGTGCCTTTTCCTCATCGGAAAGCTGACTTATTTTAAAATATGAGCCTCTGATTTTGAAAGAACCGGTAACCTGAAGATTTTCGGTTTTAAGATAAATATTTGCGCCCGGCCGAAGGTTCGGTGCATAAATCATATCGGTTTCTCGAATAACTTCCTTGAGCACGCGTGAAGCTTTGTAAACCTTGTCAAGCGTAACTGTGTTTTTTGTTTCGTTTTCCATTTTTTCGCCTCATTTCATTCATTATATTTTAATACTTTAAAGGCTGTTTGTCAACGAAAAATTATTGTGTTCTTTAAAATAAAAAAAGTAGCTAAAAGATTGCGTAGATTGCCTTATTATCAAAATAAATTTGCCTTGAAATATTATTTTATATATGTTATTATTGTAAAAAAACAGGAAGGGGTGAAAATACTATGCATCTTCAGGAATCCGGCGAAATGTACCTTGAAACAATTCTTATTCTTTCAAAAACAAGCGACCGTGTACGTTCAGTTGACGTTGGTGAATATATGGGTTACTCAAAGCCGAGCGTAAGCCGTGCTATCGGGCTTCTCAAAAACGGCGGCTATGTCAATGTAAGCGGTGATGGCCATCTTTATCTTACGAAAGCAGGCGCAGAGGTTGCCGAAAAAATTTATGAACGCCACAGAATACTTACCAAAGTCCTCGTAGCTCTTGGCGTTGATGAAGAAACGGCTACAGAAGATGCCTGCAAAATTGAACATGACATAAGCGACGTTTCGTTTGAAGCGATAAAAAAGCATATAAACAAATTCAGTTAGCTGAAAAAGGCGCTGTTGCAGTAGGGGCGACCCCATGCGGTCGCCCCTAAAACAATTTTTAAGGAAGCACTGATCAATACAAGCTACCCTTCTTGACGGTAAATTGTGCCGTCATTTTGCCCAAAAATTCTCGTTAATACACAAAGTATTGACTTAGATTCTTGGAACACAAAAAGAAACTTCCAAATTAGTTACAAAGTGTTTTCGCGGTGTAAAATTATATTTTTATATAATTTCTATCCCGCGTAAGTGTTGCACGCCATGCGTGCCCGCGTAACTCATGCAGGCGATGCCTGCCGGCACATATTAAAATTTTACTTTATTGCCTTGCCGACTCCTGCTCAACAAACTGCTTTGCACCCCTTGCGGACCGTCCGCCCTTGCGAAGAGCAAATGCTTCGGCTCTCATAAAGAGGTCTTTTTCGTCATAAACAAGTCCTATGTTGTCCGCAAGAGTTTTAACAATTCTGAGATAAAGCTCTTTATTAGGCTTTGAAAACTGAATCGTAAGCCCAAAACGCTCTGAAAGAGAAAGCAATTCCTGAATCGTATCCGCTCTGTGTATGTCGTCCCCGTCACGTTCAGAAAAAGATTCTTTGACAATATGCCTGCGGTTGCTTGTGGCATAAATCACGGCATTGTTCGCCTTTGCCGAAGCCGAACCTTCAAGAATGGCCTTGAGTGTGCCGAAGCCGTCCTCGGTTTTGTTGAAAGAAAGGTCGTCAATAAAGATTATAAACTTGAGCGGGTTATGATTGATTTCTTCCATAATAACGGGAAGGCTCATAAGCTGTTCTTTCTGAACCTCAATAAGTCTTATGCCTTCAGAAGCAAACATATTTGCAACGGCCTTAACGGTTGAAGACTTGCCTGTACCCGCGTCTCCGCAAAGAAGAATATTCGCCGCCGGCTTGCCCTCAATGAGCGCCTTGGTGTTGTCAATAACCTTTTGACGTTCATTTTCATATCCTATAAGGTCAAATGTTGAAATTGGGTCAGCCGATTTGAGCGGTGTTATCTCTCCACCTCGAATGTTAAACATATAATACTTGGAATATATTCCGTAGCCGTCTTTGAAAAGGCGGTCAATTTTTTTGTCATATTCCTTTTCAAAATCAACATTTGTGTTTTCAAACGAAGGAAGAAAACCATCAAAATCTTCAATTTTTGCAATATCTTTTGATGAAATTCTTGAAATTTCAGAAAAAATTTCAAGTTCTTTTTTTACTGCTTCAATCATACAAGGCGCAACTTCTTGCTTTTCAGCGTGAAGAATTACATATTCGTTTTCATCTTCAAGCACCTGCTTGAGCATATATTTTCCCAAGTCACAGCCGTTTTTATAAAGTTCAGAAACAAAAGAACAATAAAGCTCAATTTTTTCTTCAGCTTGTCCGTCACATTTTAGAAATTTCAAAAGCTTTTTTATAACGCCGCTTTCGGTAACTGCGCGAAAAACAGTTACCGAAGCAAGTTTTATTGTTATACTTTTAAGTTTAGCGTCCATTTTTGAACCTTCTCAGATTTGTTCAAGAATTTTATCTGTCATTTCTGTTGTCGAAAGAGCGGCAGCTGCGCTGTTGCCGACAAGATCAGCCGTGCGAAGTCCTTTGTCAAGAACAACATCAACAGCCCTTTCAATTGCGTCCGCTTCTTCGGTAAGGTCAAATGAATAGCGAAGCATCATTGCGGCGGAAAGAATTGTTGCAATCGGATTTGCCTTGTTCTGACCTGCAATGTCCGGCGCACTGCCATGGATAGGCTCATAAAGTCCGCGCTTTGTTGCCCCAAGAGAGGCGGAAGGAAGCATACCTATTGAACCTGTAAGCTGAGAAGCCTCGTCTGAAAGAATATCACCGAACATATTGGAAGTTACCGCAACATCAAACTGTCCGGGGTTTCTTACAAGCTGCATTGCCGCATTGTCAACGAGCATATTTTCAATTTCAACTTCCGGAAAATCAGCGGCAACTTCGTGTACTACTTTTCTCCACAGTCTTGATGATTCAAGAACATTTGCCTTGTCGATGCTTATAACCTTTTTGCTTCTTTTCATTGCGGTTTCAAAAGCAACTTTTGCAATTCTTCTTATTTCCATTTCACTGTAGCATTCGGTGTCGTAAGCCTCGGTACCGTATTTTCCCTCACGGTATCCTCTTTCTCCGAAATATATACCGCCCGTAAGCTCTCTTACAATCATGATGTCAAAGCCCTTTTCAACAAGGTCGGCACGAAGCGGGCAAGCCCCTTTGAGAGCCGGATAAAGCTTTGCCGGACGAAGGTTTGTGAAAAGCTCCATTGCGGCGCGAATACCGAGAAGAGCCTTTTCGGGTCTGATGTCGCCGCCGAGACCGTCCCATTTCGGACCGCCGACTGCGCCGAGAAGAACACTGTCGCTTGCAAGACAACCCTCAACCGTTTCTTCGGGAAGCGGTTTGCCTGTGGCATCAATTGCACAGCCGCCGATAAGATATGAACTGAAATTAAATTTGTGACCGTATTTTTCACCGATTTTCTCAAGTACTCTTACAGCACTGTCAACAATTTCGGGGCCGATCCCGTCACCTTTTAAAAGACCGATGTTAAACTCCATTGTTGTTCCTCCTTTGCAAGGTCTGCGTGTAACCTTACAGCTAAATTTGTCCTTTCGGACAAGCCTAACCATTTATTTAATAATACCCTTTTTGATTGATTCAACAAGACCGCCGTTTGTGATAATTTCCTGAATGAATGCCGGGAACGGCTCCGTTTTGAAGCTTTCACCTGTTGTTTTGTCAAGGATAACGCCGTTGTCAAGGTCTGCTTCAACCTCATCGCCGTTTGCGATTGCATCGGCGGCAGCCGGACATTCAACGATTGCAAGACCGATATTGATAGAATTGCGGTAAAAAATTCTTGCAAAGCTTTTTGCGATAACAAGAGAAATTCCGCTTTCCTTAATTGCTATGGGAGCGTGTTCTCTTGAAGAACCGCAGCCGAAGTTAAATCCTGCAACCATAATATCGCCGTTTTTAACCTTTTTTGTAAAGTCAAGGTCAATATCCTCCATACAGTGAGAGGCAAGCTCTTTTTTGTCAATTGTGTTGAGGTATCTTGCCGGGATGATTACGTCGGTGTCAACATTGTCACCGTATTTAAGTACAGTACCTGTAAATTTCATCACATTACCTCCTTAGGGTCGGCAATTCTGCCGAGAATTGCGCTTGCCGCAGCAACAGCCGGCGAAGCAAGATAAACTTCTGATTCTACGTCGCCCATTCTGCCGACAAAATTGCGGTTGGTCGTTGCAACGGCTCTTTCACCTTTTGCAAGAATACCCATGTAACCGCCAAGGCACGGACCGCAAGTGGGAGTTGAAACAACGCAGCCGGCTTCAACAAAGATTTTTACAAGACCGTTTTCAACTGCCTTAAGATAAATATCCTGAGTTGCAGGAATGATGATCGCTCTTACATTCTTTGCGACCTTCTTGCCTTTAATTATCATTGCGGCTTCTTCAATATCCTTGTAGTGACCGTTTGTGCATGAGCCGATAACTACCTGGTCAATTACAATTTCACCGATTTCGTCGGTTGTATGGGTGTTTTCCGGAAGGTGCGGAAAAGCAACGGTTGACTTGATTTGAGAAAGGTCAATTTCTATAACTTCGTCATAAGCCGCATCTTCGTCCGCTTTATATATAACCGGTTCACGGTCCGAATGAGCCTTGATGTATTCTATAGTCTGTTCGTCAACTTCAAAAATACCGTTTTTTGCGCCCGCTTCAATCGCCATATTTGCCATTGTGAGCCTGTCATAAATTGTAAGGCTCCTGAGGCCTTCGCCGCAAAACTCCATTGATTTATAAAGAGCGCCGTCAACACCGATTTTGCCTATTATGTGAAGAATTACGTCTTTACCCGAAATATGTTCGTTAAGCTGTCCTTTAAGAACAAACTTGATTGCGGAAGGAACCTTGAACCATGCCTTGCCGATTGCCATACCGCAAGCCATATCGGTTGAGCCTACACCTGTTGAAAATGCGCCGAGAGCTCCGTAAGTACAAGTGTGTGAGTCAGCGCCTATAACGGCGTCGCCCGCAACGACAAGTCCCTTTTCGGGAAGAAGAGCGTGTTCAATGCCCATTCTGCCCACATCATAAAAATGAGTAATTTCTTTTTCGCTGCAGAAATCTCTGCACATTTTGCACTGAACTGCGGCTTTTATATCCTTATTCGGTGCGAAGTGATCCATAACCATAGTTACCTTGTCTTTGTCATAAACATTGTCAAAGCCAAATTTATTAAATTCTCTGATAGCAACGGGAGAAGTAATATCGTTGCCGAGAACTCTGTCAAGACTGACAAGAACAAGCTGCCCTGCCTCAACCTTTTCAAGGCCGGCATGAGCGGCAAGAATTTTCTGTGTCATTGTCATCGCCATAAGTTTTCACTCCTGTTTTTAATAAGATACCTGCTAAGAAATCGCTGATTAATAAGTGTTCTTTCATTTTCAAAAAACATATGAATAATCAGCAATTCCTTAGGAAACGCTGATTAATTCAAGGTGTCCTGCACGCATGGCGTGCAGCAATTACGCGGGATAAAAATTATATAAAATTATTATTTTACACCGCGAAAACACTTTGTTCCTAATTTGAAAGTATCTTTTTTATTCCAAAAAATTGAGGCAATACTTTGTGTATTAACTATGGAAGCTCTGATTAAATCTAATGCTCATATTGATTAGCAAATTTTTCGTAAGACAAAGCTAAAAACGCAGGCAATACTTTGTGTATTGCCGAGTATTTTGGCAAAGTATTACGGAAAATTTGCAAGCAAGATGAGTATTAAGCCTTATGCGTGATTTAATCAGTGATTCCCTAAAATTTTTGGGCTAAATGGCGGAATAATTTACCGTCAAGAAGGGTAGCTTGTATTAATCAGCGATTCCTTAGTTATTTTTTATTTACAATTGCGCCCTTGTCCGCTGAAGAAACCATTTTGGAATATCTCTTGAGATAGCCTGTGATGTCTTTCTTTTCGAGAATAGGCATTTCAACTTTACGCTTTGCAATTTCTTCGTCGGAAACTTTAAGCTCGATTTTGTATTCGGGGATATTAATTGAAATGATATCTCCGTCTTTAACGTATGCAATAAGACCGCCGTTTGCCGCTTCAGGCGAAACGTGACCTATTGCGGCGCCTCTTGTCGCACCCGAAAAACGTCCGTCGGTAATAAGAGCAACTTCCTTGTCAAGACCTGCGCCTGCGATTGCAGAAGTCGGTGAAAGCATTTCTCTCATACCGGGGCCGCCTGCCGGTCCTTCATAGCGGATAACAACAACATCGCCCGCTTTGATTCCGCCTTCATATATAACCTTGATAGCCTCTTCCTCGCTGTTGAATACCCTTGCCGGGCCTTCGTGAACAAGCATTTCGGGAGCAACGGCGCTGCGTTTTACAACACAGCCGTCAACTGCAATATTACCGCGAAGAACAGCGATACCGCCGGTCTGACTGAATGCCGTCTCTTTTGTTCTGATAGTCTGTTCATCAAGATTTTCAACGCCTTCAAGGTTTTCGGCGAGTGTCTTGCCTGTACAGGTCATTACATCGGTATTGATTAGTCCAAGCTTTTCAAGCTCCTTAAGTACCGCGTAAACACCGCCCGCTTCGTTGAGGTCTTCCATATAGGTATGGCCTGCCGGAGCAAGGTGGCAGAGGTTCGGTGTTTTTGCGCTGATTTCATTTGCCATATCAAGGTTAAATTCAATACCGCATTCGTTTGCAATTGCGGGA
>CANQLQ010000036.1 GCA_947624755.1 uncultured Clostridia bacterium
ACAATACCGCTAAAAGACCTCAAAGGGATTTGTTGTAATTTTTATGCGGTATTAGCCTAATTGTATTTCGTTTTCGGGCTTTATGTCGATTTTCCAGCCGGTAAGCTTTGCGGCAAGGCGTACATTCTGACCTTTGTTGCCGATTGCAAGTGAAAGCTGATCGTTAGGCACAACAACAAAGCAGGTCTTTTTTGCGCCCTCAACTTCGGGTGCGATTTCAACGCTTATAACCTTAGCCGGGGCAAGAGCGGCGGCAATATAATCTTCGCTCTTTTCGCTGAAACGGACAATATCAATTTTTTCACCGCAAAGAGCGTTGATAACCGTGCTTACTCGTTGACCTTTCGGACCGATACAAGCGCCTACAGGATCAACGTCCGGATTTTTACTGCTTACGGCAATTTTTGTTCTTGAGCCTGCCTCTCTTGAAACAGAGACAATTTCAACAATTCCGTCAAAGATTTCCGGAACTTCCATTTCAAAAAGTCTCTTTACAAGACCCGGCTCTCTTCTTGAAAGGTTTGCGTAAATTGTATTTTCATCGTTTGCGCCGTTTTCTTTGGTAACGGTAACGTAAACTTTAATGTCCTGACCGACGGTGAGAACCTCTCCCGGAAGCTGGTCTTCACGAAGAAGAGTAAGACGGCTTGTTCCTATCATAACAGTTGCGTTGCCGCTTTCGGGGCTGATATATTCAACCTTCGCAGTTACAACTTCTCTGTCTTTTTCGTTGATATCTCTTTTGCTCTTTCTCTTTTCTTCTTCGCTGATTGCCTGTCTGATAATACCTTTAACATTCATTGCAAAAAGCTTACCGAGGTTTTGAGGCTGAATTTCAACGGTAACGCTGTCGCCGACATATACTGCTTTATCAGTATAGTTTTGAGCCTGATCTACTGTCATTTCCGCTCTCGGATTTATGACTGTATCAACAATTTTCATCACACGGTAAATTTTGATTGTTTTTTCTTCGGGATTAATGTCACAAAAAAAATTTTCCGTTTCTCCTTCGGGCTTTTCTTCTTCCTGCTCGGTTTCTTCTTCGTCATCTTCTACGGTAATTTCTTCTTCAACATATTCAATTCCCTGTTCTTCAGCCTGAGCTCTTGCATAGGCTTTCTGTCTGATAATTTCACGGACAAAATCATAAACAAGGTTCTTTTCCGCAAAGGCTTTTTCTGAAAGCTCTTCTTCTTCCTCAAGCTGAGCTTCGAGAATTTCTTCTTCGGTTTCTTCGGGAAGCTCTTCGTTAGCCTTCAAGGCTTCTTCGGCTCTTATATATGCGGCCTTGCGAATTTCGCTTCTTCTTTCATCAAAAGCTTTGAGTTTTTCGCTATGTTCGGCTTCTTCGGTTGCTATTCTTTCTTCAAGAACCGTTTCGATTTTTTCTTCGGGTGTTTCTTCTGAATTTTCGTCCGAAGCGAGAGCGGCAATTTCTTTTAGGCTTAGATAAATTTTGGCCGCCTCTTTTCTTCTTGCCGCATTTGCTCTTTCTTCGGCAAGAGCAGCTTCGGCTTTTCTTCTTTCTTCGGCAATTTTTGCGTCTGCAAGCTTTCTTGCCTCAGCGTCCTGACGTTTTGCGGCTTTTATAATTGATTCTCTAAACTGGTCATAAATGAACTGGGCTGAAAAACCTTTTTCTTTTGCAAGGTCTTCAACAGCTGCGAAAAAATCGCTTATATCGTTCTTTTTTGTAACTTTCTTTGCCATTTTTTTGGGGATCTTCCTTCCTTAATAAATTTAGGAAAGCTTTGATAATTCACACCGCTTACCTTTGCGAAAAATTTTCCGCTATGTGCAAGCGACTCAAATTCATCACAGTTTCCTTTTTATAAAAATTATTTATTCACTAAAATCGTCAAGCTTGACCCATGAAACTTCTTTTTTCGTAAAAGTCAGCCCTGAACCGTCTTCGGTTCTCAGTGTTATATTTCCGTTATCATAGCCTTCAAGAGTACCTTTGAAATCTCTTTTACCGTCAACGGGTCTTATGGTTTTAACCATAATTTTTTCACCGATGAATTTTTCAAAGTGTTCCGGTCTTGTAAGTTCCCTTTCAATTCCGGGGGAGCTTACCTCAAGACAATAAGCCTGTTCAATAGGATCCGCTTCGTCAAGCGGTTTGTTTATTGCATGAGTCAGGTCAACGCAGTCGTCAATTGAAACTCCGCCTTCTTTGTCAATGAAAATACGCAGGTACCACTGCGAACCCTCTTTGAGAAAACGTATATCCCAAATTTCAAGACCCAACTGCTTTGCAATCGGTTCAACTATACTTTTAACAAAATTAACGGTATTTCCGCCTTTTGCCATAAGATGCATCCCTCCTTAGAAAATTATAATTTAAACTTTTCGTAATAAGGCAATAAAGAAGAGCGGACTTTCGATAAAGCCCACTCAGCAATTTACATTACGGATTATATGTAGTATATCACATTATTTTTAAAATATCAAGAGTTTTTGGATATTTTTAGAATGTTTATACCGATTTGCAAAATTTTTTTGTCTCATAGAGTGGCTCAAGAACTCTTATCACGGAACTCTCAAGCTTTTACGGGTTTATTACCCAAGTTGTTTTTCGGTTTCAACATCAAAATATCCCTATCCCAATGAAAGCACACCGGTTTCATTAAGAACAAGGCAAACTATGTAACCGACATAAATTGCAAGAAGCGCAGTGCCTTGCCACTTTTTGAACTTGCCTGTAATCATTGCCGGAACAACGCCTATTACTGCCGCCGCAATACAAATCGGGAAGTCAAAGATAAGATTTACATTTGCAACCGGAAGCGGCTTGCCGCCGATAACCGTGCAAAGCGGAAGGATAAGCGTAAGGTCTATAATATTTGCACCAACAATGTTGCCGACAGAAAGAGAAGCTTCTTTCTTGCGTATAGCCGTGAGAGTTGTAACAAGTTCGGGGAGGGACGTGCCGAGGGCAATAACGGTAAAGCCGATAATACCTTCGCTGATGCCTAAAGACCTCGCAATTGTCTGTCCCGAGCCGACAAGAAATTCAGCGCCGAGAACAATGCCCGCTGCACCGAGAATAAAGAACACTATGTTTTTTCCGAGTGAACCTTCTTCAAACTGAGCGGGGCCGTCAAGAGCCGCTTCTTTTTTACCTTCAAAAACATTGTAAATCATAAATGCAAGGAAAATCGCCCAAAGAATTGCCGCCGACCATACCGGAAGCGAACCGTTAAGGCTGAGTAAAAGAAGTCCTACACCCGAAGCTACGAAAAGGCCGCCTTTAAGTACAAAGCTTTTTCTTTCAACCGTACCTGCAATTGCACAAAGCGAAATACCCATAATAAGAGTTGTGTTTGCCGTGACCGAACCTACTGCGTTGCCGATTGCCATTTGTGTCGAGCCTTGAGAAGCCGCACGAACAGAAACAAGAAGTTCGGGAAGTGTTGTTGCAAAGCTTACAATAGTAGCGCCGACAACGAATTTTGGAATACCCGTTTTTTCCGCAAACCATGTTGCCGAATCAACAAACCAGTCTCCGCCCTTGATTGTGGCAACAAGACCCACAACAAAAATTACAAGTGCAACTGCAATTAAAGCTCCACCGCTCAAACCGCTGAAAAACGAAATACCAAAAAATTCCATCTTTTTTCTCCATTCTAATTTTTTGTCAATTGCAGGCAGCAGAGATTATTAGGGAATCGCTGTTTAATTCAGGGTGTCCCTAAAATTTTTGAGCGAAATGACGGAATAATTTACCGTCAATCAGCGTTGCTTGTATAATCAATAATTCCTTAGATTACTCAAGTTCAAATGCGCCGGTATAAAGCTGATAGTATTTACCCTTTTCTTCAATCAGCTTGTCGTGATTTCCTCTTTCGATTATTCTTCCGTGTTCAAGAACCATAATAGCGTCTGAGTTCTGAACGGTTGAAAGTCTGTGCGCAATTACGAAAACCGTTCTGCCTTTCATCAAAGCGTCCATTCCCCTTTGAACAAGAGCTTCCGTTCTTGTGTCAATAGAAGAAGTAGCCTCGTCAAGAATCATTACCGGAGGATCCGCGACAGCCGCTCTTGCAATTGAAATAAGCTGTCTCTGACCTTGTGAAAGGTTTGCTCCGTTGCCTGTAAGTAATGTGTTATAACCCTCAGGCAGACGGCGGATAAAATCGTCCGCATTAGCAAGCCTTGAAGCATTATACACCTGTTCGTCTGTTGCGTCAAGGTTACCGTAGCGAATATTTTCCATTACTGTGCCTGTAAACAGGTTTGTATCCTGCAAAACAATGCCGAGAGAACGGCGAAGATCTGACTTTTTGATTTTGTTGACGTTTATTCCGTCATAGCGGATTTTACCGTCCGCAATATCGTAAAAGCGGTTGATAAGGTTTGTTATAGTTGTTTTTCCCGCGCCCGTTGCGCCGACAAAAGCTACCTTCTGACCCGGCTGTGCATAAAGAGAAACATTATGAAGAACGGTTTTTTCTCCGTCATAAGAAAAGTCAACATCGTCAAGCACAACATCGCCCTTTAACTCTGTATAAGTTATCGTACCGTCACCGTGAGGATGCTTCCATGCCCAATGACCGGTATGTTCCTTTGTTTCAATTATATTTCCGTTTTCGATTTTTGCATTTACAAGGGTTACATAGCCGTCATCGTCCTCGCTTTTTTCGTCCATAAGCTCAAAAATTCTTTCCGCACCGGCAAGAGCCATTACGACCGCATTAATCTGCTGTGAAAGCTGGTTTATGGGATTTACAAAGCTTCGTGAAAGCTGAAGGAAAGCCGCAACCGCACCCATTGTAAGTCCGCCGATTCCGCCGACAGCAAGAAGTCCGCCGATTACAGCAAGAAGGACATACTGAAGGTGGCCGAGATTATTATTGATAGGACCGAGAAGATTTGCATATTTGTTTGCCTTATATGCGTTTTCAAAAAGCTCTTCGTTTTTTTCGTCAAATTCTTTTTTTGTTTCTTCCTCGTGGCAGAAAACCTTAATAACCTTTTGACCTGTTACCATTTCTTCAACATAGCCGTTGACATCGCCGAGCGATCTTTGCTGTTTTACAAAGTACTTTCCGCTCTTTCCCGCCACCTTGCCGGTAATAAAGAACATTAAGGCAACGCTCGCAACTACAAAAGCTGTCAGATAAAGGCTTTTTATGCACATTGTAACGAACACCGAAACAACCGTAATTGCAGAGGATACGGTCTGCGGAATTGTCTGCGAAATCATCTGACGAAGCGTATCGGTATCGTTGGTATAGTGGCTCATAATATCGCCGTGGGTATGGGTATCAAAATATTTTATAGGCAAAGTCTGCATATGTGAAAACATATCGTCTCTTATAGTGCGAAGAACGCCTTGGGAAACATTAACCATAATAAGAGTTTGAATGTATGTTGCCGCAATTCCCGAAAGGAAAAGAGCTGCCATTTTTATAATTGCCCCAAGAAGTCCTCCCCAGTCGGGATTTGCTGCTTTTATCATAGGTTCAATGTAATCGTCAATCAGAGTCTGAATGAAAAGTGAGGAAGCTATGTTTGCCGCCGTTGAAAAAGATATACAGACTATAACGGCAAAAAGCTTTAACTTGTTGCCTTTTGTTATGTAACTTATAAGGCGTTTCATCGTGCCTTTTTTAACCTTCTTCTTTGGCATACCTCTTGCCATCATTCCGCCCGGACCCCTCGGCGGTCTTACCGGTCTTGCTTCAGCCATTGTCTTTTCCTCCCTTCACCTGTGAATAATAAACCTCGCTGTAAATTTTATCGTGGTCAAGAAGTTCTTCGTGCGTTCCGACCGCTTCGATTTTTCCGCCGTCAAGAACAATAATTTTATCCGCGTGTTCAATTGAAGAAATTCTCTGCGCAATGATGATTTTTGTCGTTTCGGGAATATACTTTTCAAATGCTTTTCTGATGAGTGCATCTGTTTTTGTATCAACGGCGCTTGTCGAGTCGTCCAGCACAAGAATTTTAGGTTTTTTGAGAAGTGAACGGGCAATACATATTCTCTGCTTCTGACCGCCCGAAACGTTTGTTCCGCCCTGTTCAATATAGGTGTCATATCCGTCGGGAAAACTTCTTATAAATTCATCTGCCTGTGAAAGCCTGCACGCTTCAACCAATTCTTCGTCGGTTGCATCTTTGTTGCCCCAGCGAAGATTTTCTTTTATCGTACCCGAAAAAAGGACATTCTTTTGAAGTACCATAGCAACTTCGTTTCTAAGCGTTTCAAGGTCATAATCCTTTACGTCGACTCCGCCCACTTTAAGTGTGCCGGTTGTAATATCATAAAGTCTTGCAATTAGCTGAACGAAAGTCGTCTTTGACGAACCGGTTGAACCGATTATTCCCACCGTTTCTCCCGAATTGATTTTCAAGTTGACATCTGAAAGGCAAAGCTTGTTTTTGTCGTTAGCATAGCTGAATCCGACATTTTCAAATTCAATGCTTCCGTCTTTTACATTCATAACCGGATTTTCAACGTTTGAAAGGTCGCTTTTTTCGTTCAGCACTTCGCAGACTCTTTCGCCCGAAGCTCTCGACATAGTAAGCATAACGAAAATCATGGAAAGCATCATAAGGGTCATAAGTATCTGCATACTGTAGCTGAACATTGTGAAAAGGTCACCCGTTGTAAGCTCGGTCGCGCCTGAACCTACGATCATTCTTGCTCCGAACCATGAAATGAGAAGCATGGCGGCATAAGCGCTAAACTGCATTAAAGGCGAGTTAAGAGCGACCCATCTTTCAGCGCTTACGAAGTCAGAATATATCTTGTCTGAAACGGTATTAAACTTATCTCTTTCCTTGTCCTCTCTTACAAACGATTTTACAACTCTGACTGCGTGAAGATTTTCCGAAACAACACGGTTTAGCTTATCATAGGTTTTGAACACTCTTTCAAAAATCGGGTGAGCGTGCTTTATTACAAAAAGAAGACCTGCCCCAAGAAAGGGAATAATGCAAACGAAAATCAGCGAAAGCTTTGCGCTGACACGAAAAGCCATTACAACCGAAAAAATAAGCATCATCGGCGAACGCACAGCAATACGGATAATCATTTGGTAAGCGTTTTGTAGATTTGTAACGTCAGTCGTCATTCTCGTCACAAGGCTTGAAACCGAAAAGCGGTCAATGTTTGAAAATGAAAAGCTTTGAAGATTATGGAACATATCGTGACGAAGATTTTTTGAAAATCCCGACGAAGCCTTTGAAGCGTATTTTCCTGCAAGCACTCCGAAAAGCAGAGACAAAACGCAAAGCGCCGCAAGCACCGCACCGATTTTCACGATATATGCCATATCGCCTTCACCGCCGTTTGCGTTAATGCCGTTGTCAAGAAGCTTACCCATAAGAAACGGTATAACAACTTCCATTACGACCTCAAGCGAAACGAAAACCGGCGCAAGTAATGAGGGCAGCTTGTATTCACGAATACAGCGTGAGAGAGTTTTAATCATCGCAGTCAACCTCCTCGATGTTGTTTTTGATTTTTTCGAGCACTTCCAAAAAAATCCTTCTTTCTTCTTCGGTAATGCCCTTTTCGAGCGTCTTGTTGAATTTTTTCATATCTTTATCTATTGAATGAATTATTTCCACCGACTTTTGAGTCAATGTTATTTTTTTCAGTCTTTCATCATAGCTTACCCGTTCCCTATTCAGAAGTCCGTTTTTTTCCATAAGCTTGAGAGTATTTGTCGCCGTCGAACGTCTTATGCCAAATTCTTTTTCAATATCCTTTTGAAAAATATCCTTTTGGCTGTTTCTGTAAATGAAGCCGATTATTCTTCCGTGGTTCTGCGTTGAACCGTCAGAACTGTTTTCACGCCTTTTGCGGTCAAAATAACGCTTGACGAGCCTTGAAGTTTTATTTATTGCAAGCGCAAGAGGAATCGTTTCAGACATACCTTGTACCCCCTTATATATTATAATGTTAGCTATAGAACTGTTAGCTTACTAACAACATTATATACTTTTGCACAAATTTGTCAAGCCTGATTTATGCACTTTTTTAAAGCAATATTTTTACGATTTTAGGCCGGATTTACAAGCGGTTTTCATTTCAAAAATGAGCGATTGCCCCTCATCTAAAAAGTTTTCGATTCTCTTCCCCACCAAGCGGAATATTACGCCCATCTCCGACACGTTTCGAGCTGTTTTAAAACACTCAAATGACACCTAGATTTGACAAATTAAAAATTATCTGTTATAATCTGCGGCGTTGCCTTTGAAGAAAGCCATAATTGTATAAAATTTCTTCAAAGCGTGCATATTTACCAGTGAGGTGATAATGTAAATATCTAAAGAAAGGAGGCGTCACAGATGCGTCAGGGTTTAGGGAAGCCCCGATAATTCACAGCGTCCCCCAAACGCATCTATGTCGCAAATAATCTTCATGAAAAAAACATTTAAGTCTCTCTTAGCAATTGTAATTATGCTTATTCTCGCCCTCATTTCACTAAGCACAGTATCCGCAGCGAACGAAAAAAAGAGCGTTTATTCTTATCTGACACAAAATTTAGGCTTTTCCAACGCAGCAGCCTGCGGAATTTTGGCGAACATCGAAAAGGAATCTAACTTCGATCCGACCTGTGTCGGAAGGGACAGCAACGGACTGCTAAGCGGCGGTCTTTGCCAATGGAACGGTTCAAGGTTCTCAAGTCTCAAAAATTATTGCAGCAAAAACGGCTACAATTATCTCAGCGTAAAAGGTCAGCTCTCATATTTATACTACGAGCTTCATATGAACTATTACAAGCATATTTATAATTACCTGAAAAACGTGCCCAACACTGCTCAGGGCGCCTACGATGCAGCTCACTATTGGTGCTATTATTTTGAAATCCCCGCTTCCAGAGCAACAAAAGCAGTAAGTCGTGGAAATCTCGCAAAAAATACCTACTGGAAAAAGTATTCGTCAAATGCAATTGAGAATGTCAAACTTACCTGCGCCGATAACAAAAAAACGGTTGATTTGAGTGATTCAACCAAAATATCATGGAACAACGCCGGAAAAGCGGTAAAAAGCTATACTGTTTATCTTGCAAAAATTAAAAACGGAAAAGCCGATTTTAAAAGCGCAAAAAAAATCAAACTCAGCCGTGACACCCACTCATACAAATTCAACTTGAGCAAACTCGGAAAAGGCAAATACAGCGTATATGTTATGGCGAATGCTTCAAAAACTTCCGAGTCTGTAAAAAGCAACAATATTACTTTCACTGCAAAATGTCTCGATCACTCATACACCTCGGAAATCATAAAAAAGGCAACTGCCGAAGCTTCCGGATTAAGAGTTTACACCTGCAAAAACTGCAAGGAAACTATTAAAAAGACAATTTCTTCAAAAGCGCAGGCCGCAGTTCCTTCAATTAAAACAGTTAAAGTTACTTCAACCGAAAAGGACAAAATAGCCATAAGCCTTAAATTTTCAAAAAAAGTAAGCGGCTATGAATGTTTTATATACAACGGAAAAAAATGGCAAAAAGTAAACTGCTTGCCTTCAAGCAGAAACGAGGTTACTTTCGCCGGACTTTCAAGCGGAAAGGTTTATAAGCTCAAATTCAGAGCTTTTTATGATTCCAAAGACAAGACTTCATATTCCGCTTATAAAACTGTTTCCGCAGCTACTGTTACGGAAGATGTCAGAATCACTTCAATAAGCCGCCCTTCAAAAGGTTCGGTTGGTCTTAGCTGGGAAAAAGTACCCGGCGCTGACAGCTATGAAGTTTTCGCGGCTTCCTCGCTTGACGGAAAATATAAAAAAGTTAAGACCCTTGGTAAAACAGCGTCAAGCTGTAAAATCAGCGGTCTTAACAGCGCAAAAAAATATTTCTTTAAAATCAGAACAGTAAATGAGAGCAAAAATTCAAAAGCATATTCACCTTTCAGCAACATCAAATACGCTGTTGCTCTTTAAAAAGTCTGTTGATAAATATTTTCATAAATCGCGTAAGGGCGACCCCGTGTGGTCGCCCCTATTTTTATTACCAATGTCTGACACCGCAGCTGCAATATCTTTTTTCTTCATTGTCAAACATTTTCCAAAACCGAACACGGATATACCAAAAGCGATTTAGATAAACAAAGTTGATATGACATTCGTGCGAGCATTTTTCTTCTTTAGAGGGAGTATAAAGCTTTTGCTTAGATACCCACGAAAGCATACCGTCTTTAAGGCTTACTTCTTTTGAGTTGCCGTCAATTGTTTTTCTTCCTGAGTATCCGCTCTTTTTTACGTCGAAATCACGGATAAGCTCAAGCCAGCTATTATGGTTGATTATATGCTCTGTATTCGGTGCGTCATCGTAGGTTGTCAGTCGGATATTATCTTTGTTATTTGAATAATCCCTTATACTTTGCCATGTGGGATAAGTCATCGTGCTGTACGGAGCAATTGTATCATCTTTGCTGAGAATCATCCAAACTGCCGTATTTTTAAGCTTCTTACAGCTTTCATTATTCATAATAAACGTGGGGCTTGCCGCAATTACGCAGGCAAACATATCCGGTCTTTCAGCCGCCGCCCTAAGTGCAGCGACGCCGCCGTACGACCAACCGTAAACATAAATTCTTTCTTTGTCGACATTGCTGTGCTTATTTGCAAAATCCTCAACTGCCGCATTTAGCGGAGCAATAAGGCTTGGCTGATTCCACGACAAAAGCAATTCTTCTCTTGCCCTTGCGAATAACAGATAAGCGCCCTTTGAAGAAACAAAACGCTTCTGATATTCATCGGCCGACCATATGCAAAAGTCATTCATTTTAATTTGATCGCCTTCATTTTCGTGTTCGCCCTGTCCTGAAATAATAACCATAAGAGGATATTTCGTTTTATCGTTAGCCGATTTTACCGGAGAAAAATATCTGTAATCAATTGAAAGGCCGCTTTTTGTTTCGGGACCCTCACCGAACTTAAATTGTTTTCTCAAGGCCGCCGTTCCCGACTTCACACTCATACCAAAAGCAGAAAAAGGCAATGCACAGAATGTAAAAAGCAAAACAAAGCAAAGAATAACAGAAAATATCCTTTTCTTCATATTCTTCACCCTCTCTTCTTGCTTTTTATTATCTTACTACTTTAACCATTCAGCAGTCAATACTATTTCTCAAAACTATTCTTCAAATTTTCAGCAGGCACGCATGGCGTGCGGCAGTTACACGGCGGACATCGTCCGCAGGAGTTACGCGGGTTGGATTGATATGAATCTTTACACACATACCACGGCACGGCTTTGCTATAAGCCATAACCGCGTAGGGGCGACC
>CANQLQ010000037.1 GCA_947624755.1 uncultured Clostridia bacterium
AGTAAAGGAAGTACAGCGCTTTAAGTTAAAAAATACCTTGGAGCTGTAGCAGTAGGGGCGACCCCGTGTGGTCGCCCCAAAACGATTTTTAATTTTCAAAGACATTTCTCAAAGGATCATAAATTTGCCGTAAAATTACGCGTTTGACACAGAAATTCAATTTTATAGGTTGACCCCGTGTGATCGTCCCTACGCAATTTGTAAAATAATTTTATTTGCGGCACCCTGCTTTGAGAGTCATTTTTTAATAAATGAAAGATAAAAAATTTCACTGAAAATTATTTTTTAAATCTTCAACAACCTTTTTCTCAATTCTTGAAACGTATGAGCGTGAAATACCCATTTTCTTTGCTATTTCTCTTTGCGTAAGTTCCTTTGTGCCATAAAGACCGTATCGCCTGATTATAATTTCTTTTTCTCTTTTGTCTTTGATTTTGCTTATAAGCTCATATAGCTTTTTGGTCTGATTTGAAAGATCCATATCCTCAACAATTGTATTATCGTCATATATAACGTCCATAAGGGTAAGCGGATTTCCCTCGCTGTCGATGTCAATAGGTTCGTTAATTGACATCACACCGGAATTTTTCTTTAGTGAGCGAAAGTACATCAGTATTTCATTTTCAATGCAGCGGGCAGCATAAGTTGCAAGTCTTGTGCCTTTATCGGCGTCAAAGCTGTCAATAGCTTTTATAAGACCTATTGTTCCGATTGAAATAAGATCATCTTGGTCGCTGTAGTTTGAATAATATTTTTTTATAACGTGGGCTACAAGTCTTAGATTGTGTTCTATTAATTCAGACCTTGCAGTTGTATCCTGATTTTTTTTGAATTTTTCAAGAAGCTCTTTTTCTTTGGCGGAAGAAAGCGGCTTTGGAAATGACCCGGTATTACCGAGATGTAAAACAAAGAAAACGAGATTCTGAAGTATAATTCTTATCGTTTCAAACATAACATAACACGACCTTGTATAAATATATTTTTTAATATAAATATATTTAGAAATACGGTTAATATTATCTTAAGGTATGTACATTTTCAAAAGAAAGAAAACCGTTAAAAGCCTATAAATAATTGCAATTGGCTGTTTTTTGCATACCTTTTACTTGATTTTATTAGGGAAGCCCTGATTAATACAAGCTGCCATACTTGACGGTAAATTATTCCGTCATTTTGCCCAAAAAGTCTCGTTAATACACAAAGTATTGCCTCAAATTTTTGGAATATAAAAAGATACTTTCAAATTATGGACAAAGTGTTTTCGCGGAGTAAAATTATAATTTAATATAATTTCTATCCCGCGTAATTCATGCAGGCGATGCCTGCCGCCAATTAGGGCACCCTGAATTAATCAGTGCTTCCTTAGGGATTGATTTATAATAAAGCGTACTTGTGCAATAATATATAGGGGATTTTATTATGAAAATAGCAGCAGCATACGAAAACGGAAACATTTTTGAACATTTCGGAAAAACCCGGTTTTTCAAAATCTATACCGCAAACGAAAATAAGGATCTGACTTCTTTTGAAGTTGTTTCAACTAACGGTCAGGGTCACGGTGCGCTTGCTTCTTTTCTTGAATCAAACGCAGTAGATGTTGTCATTTGCGGCGGCATAGGTCAGGGTGCACAGGACGCCTTAGCCGAAAAGGGTATTGAAGTCTACGGCGGAATAAGCGGAAACGTTGACTCGGTCGTTGTAGCATTTCTTGCCGGCAAGCTTGAAAAAAAGGGTGTTGGCTGTGATCACCGTCATGAGGGCGAAGGCCATTTCTGCGGCGAACACGGATGTAACCATTAAAAATTAGTATAATTAAAAATCAGTATATTTGTGTTGACATTTTTTATGTTATATAGTAAAATGAGCAAGTAAGGCAATGGTGTCTGCGATTTAAGGCGGCATCATTGTATTTTTTATTTATTTCAAGTTTCACATAGGGGGCAAATTTTATGCACTTTACAAAAATGCATGGGCTTGGCAACGATTATTTATATGTTTACGGTGAAGTACCCGATAACATTGCCGAGCTTTCTACAAGGCTTTCGGAAAGGCACTTCGGCGCAGGCTCGGACGGAATGATCTATATTTGTCACAGCAATATTGCGGACTTTAAAATGCGTATATTTAACGCCGACGGCAGTGAAGCCATGATGTGCGGCAACGGTATACGCTGTGTCGGAAAATATGTCTATGACAAAGGTTATACAGACAAAACTCATCTTGAAATAGAAACGCTTTCAGGTATCAAATATCTTGATTTGAATGTCAGCTGCGGTAAGGTCAGGTCGGTTTCCGTTAATATGGGTAAGGCCGAAGCCGGTGAGCAAAGCCGAATAAATGTCTGCGAAAAAGATATTACATATATGCCCGTTTCAGTAGGCAATCCCCATGCGGTTATCTTTGTTGATGACGCCGAAAAAGCGCCGCTTTATGAACTCGGCCCTAAAATTGAAAAACATGACGCATTTCCCGGCGGTGTAAATGTTGAATTCGTTTCACTTGTCGGTGAAAATGAACTTCGTATGCGCGTCTGGGAACGCGGCAGCGGTGTGACAATGGCCTGCGGAACAGGCGCCTGTGCAAGTGCAATGGCAGCCGTTAAGCTTGGACTTTGCGATAATAACGCACCTGTTGCCGTTCACCTTGACGGCGGTACGCTTAAAATTAAAATTGAAGATGACAATACGGTAATTATGACCGGACCTGCGGCAACGGTTTATGAAGGAGAGGTTGAAGATGATTAAACTAAATACAAATTATGCAAATTTGAAAGATTCCTATCTTTTTTACAACATAGCACAAAAAACCAAGGCATATCTTGAAGCGCATCCCGATAAGCGTCTTTACAGAATGGGAATAGGTGATGTTTCTCTTCCGCTTTGCGATGCTGTTATAAAAGCACTTAACGAAGGCGTATCCGATCAGGCAAAAAAAGAAAGCTTTCATGGTTATATGCCTGAATGCGGCGCTCCTTTTCTTAGGGAAGCTATCAGAGATTACTATTTTCAAAAGGGTATAGAGCTTGATGCGGATGAAGTTTTCGTTTCAAGCGGAGCAAGTGATGAACTCGGAGATATTCTTGACCTTTTTGATAAGACAAGCACAGCTCTTGTAATTGAACCTGCATATCCTGCCTATGTCGATGCAAATATTATTGCCGGAAGAAATATTGTTCACCTTTCATCGGGCAAAGAAAACGGCTTTTTACCCCTGCCGGACGACAGCATAGACGCTGACCTTATTTATATCTGCTCTCCGAATAATCCAACCGGAGCTGTTTTTTCAAAAGATAAGCTTCAAAAATGGGTCGATTACGCAAACAGTAAAGGCGCTGTAATTCTTTTCGATGCAGCTTACGAAGCTTTTATAGAAGAAGATCTTCCGCATAGTATTTTTGAACTTGAGGGCGCAAAAAACTGTGCAATAGAAATTTGTTCACTTTCAAAAACGGCAGGTTTTACAGGAACAAGATTGGGCTATACAATAATTCCTTTCGATTTGAAACGCGGCGGTATTAGCCTTCACGATATGTGGGTGAGAAACCGTACAACAAAAACCAATGGCGTCTCTTATATTATTCAAAAGGGCGCAGCTGCTGTTTTCACCGAAGAAGGACAAAAGCAGATCCACGAAAATATAGCTATTTACAAGAATAACGCAAAGGTACTTATGCAGGCTCTTGACAAGCTCAAAATTTGGTACTGCGGCGGTAAAAACGCTCCTTATATATGGATGAAATGTCCCAATGGAATGGGTAGCTGGGAGTTCTTTGATTATCTTTTAAATGAAATACAAGTTGTAGGAACTCCGGGTGAAGGCTTTGGCGCTTGCGGAGAAGGATATTTCAGATTTTCAACTTTCGGAAGTCCCGAAGATACAAAAGAAGCCGCAAAACGACTTTGCGAGCTTCTCGGATAAATATAAGGAACCACTGAATAAATCACGCCTGCCGGCTGAACGCGCATCTTGCACCGGTATTTTCCGTCATTTTTGCCAAAAGCTCCTTGAAATACGTCAGTATTCCTGCGTTGCTTTTGACAATCTGACGAAAAATTCGGCGGCGCAATCTGCACGTTCGATTTAATCAGCGCTTCCTTAAAAATGAGCTGTCGGTGTTGTTTTTTACTTCGTGACAGCTCATTTTTCTTTTTTAATTTTTTAAATTAATCGACTGATATTAAATAATTCAAAATTTTTCAAAAAACTGTTGGCTTTTTCTTGGTTATATATTATAATATAAAAGTATATTTTTATGTTGGAGGACTATGTTCAACTGCTTTTGTTGATATTTGTTCCCTTATGGAGGTGTATTATGGCAACTGTATATACAGTTTCTTTGTATAAAATAATAAAAGAACATCAGCTTGAAGAAGTATATATGCCTAAAGACCCGAAAGAGATTCTTATAAAATCTCCCGATGTTCTCAGACCGGGCTTGTTTTTCTCCGGCTACGAGAAATTTTTTGACAAAGAAAGAATTTATTTTTTGGGGAAAAGTGAAATTGAATACATCAACTCCCGCAGCGATGAGCTAAGAATGGAAAGACTGACAAGCTTTATGTCTAAGTCTCCGGCTGCCGTTATCATTACAAGAGGGCTTAAATGTCCAAAAGAAATTTTGCAGCTTGCTCCGCAATTTGATGTTCCCGTGCTTTCAACTACAGACACAACTTCAAGATGTATGTCAGCTATAATTGCATATCTCAATGTTGAGCTTGCTGAAAGAATTACCCGCCATGGAGTTTTTGTTGAAGTGTACGGTGAAGGTGTGCTTATTCTCGGAGACAGCGGAGTCGGAAAAAGCGAAACTGCGGTTGAGCTTATAAAAAGAGGTCACCGTCTCATAGCGGATGATGCGGTTGAAATTAAAAAAACGGGAGCAAAAGTGATTGTGGGTTCTGCGCCTGAAAATATAAGGCATTTTATAGAGCTTCGCGGTATCGGTATTATCAACGCAAGGCGAATCTTCGGTATGGGCGCAGTTAAGCTTCACGAAAAAATTGATATGGTCGTCCAGCTTGAACCCTGGGACAGTGAAAAGGTATATGACAGAATAGGTGCGGAAAATCAGAAAATAGAAATTCTCGGTGTGAGAGTACCGTATACTGTAGTTCCCGTTCAGCCGGGACGTAACCTTGCCGTTATCATTGAAGTAGCGGCAATGAACAACAGACAAAAGAAAATGGGATACAACGCAGCAAGAGAGCTTATGCATAATCTTGGCATGGTCAACGATGTTGTACCTCAGGACAATGAACTTGAAATTTGGAAAAAATATTAAGAGGTGACAAAATGTATAAAATTGGTGTAGATCTCGGGGGAACAAATATTGCAGCCGGAGTAATAAATGAAAAATTTGAAATTATTGCAAGAAACAGCAGAAAGACCAATGTGCCGAGAAGCGCTGAAGAAATTTTTGCAGATATTGTTTTATGCGTAAAAGAAGCCGTCAAAGCTGCCGGTCTTGAAATGAAAGATATTGAAAGTATCGGTATCGGCACTCCGGGTTCCGTTAATAAGGAGCTTGGCAGAATCGAATATGCAAACAATCTTTATTTTGAAAAAGTATGTGCGGTAGACCTTATCAATAAAGAAATTCCGGGCGTAAAGGTTTACCTTGAAAACGATGCCAACTGCGCGGCTCTCGGTGAAGCTATTGCCGGTGTAGGTGCAGGCAAAAAGAGCTTTGTTGCAATTACGCTCGGAACAGGTGTCGGTTCAGGCTATATTCTTGACGGAAAGCTTGTTACAGGCTGCAATGATGCCGGCGGAGAATTTGGCCACATGGTAATTAACTTTGAAGGCGAAATGTGCAACTGCGGAAGAAGAGGATGCTGGGAAAGATATGCTTCGGCAACCGCTCTTGTAAACCAGACAAAAGCCGCAATGCTCAAAAATAAAGATTCAAAAATGTGGGAAGCCTGTGGCGGCGATATTAACAACGCAAGCGGAAGAACGGCATTTGATATGATGCGTGCCGGCGATAAGACCGCAAAAGAAGTTGTCGATAAATATATTGAATACATAGCAGTCGGCACAGTAAATGTAATTAACGCTCTTCAGCCCGATATGATATGCTTCGGCGGCGGAATTTCAAACGAAAAAGAAAACCTTCTTGCCCCTGTTCGTAAGCTGATTGATGAATTTAAGTACAGCCGTTATGCCGATACCCAGACTGAAATTTGCAGCGCAACTCTCGGCAATGATGCGGGTATTATAGGAGCTGCTCTTGTAGAATATTAAGTAAGAACCGATTATTAAGGAACCTCTGTTAAGGCCTAATACTCATCTTGTTTGCAGATTTTCCGTAATGCTTTGCCAAAATTCTCGTTAATACACAAAGTATTAACTTAGTTTTTGGGATACTTACAAATTAGAAAAAAGAGTTTTTTCTTTGATTCCTTAATTTGTGCAAATTATCGGTTTTGACTGCCGTCGGCGAACTTTTCTTTTGAAAGAAAAGTTCCAAAAGAAACATTGCTGACGTACGGCTGCGCTCAACCGTTTGAATGCAAAGCATTCAAGCCGGGTCGCTTCGCCTATAGATTGATTTCTGCTTTATCTCCCCTGTGGTAAGTTTGCCTGCTTTTATCTTAGTTGCTACATAAAGGGAAAATGCGGTCTGTGCCTCAGGATAAAGCCTGTTGCAGAGGTTGATTCTTTTTTCCAATTTGTACTTGGTTCTTTTTGTCTTAGTCTGTTACAGACCTTTTTTCGCGGGATTCATTTGATGTTAAACATAAATCCACTGCGCGTAACTCCCGTGGGCGATGCCCACCGATGCCCGCCTGAGCAATAGTTTTAATCAGTGCTTCCTATGAGTAATTACTTAATTTTGAAAGGTGAACATTTTGACAGAAATAATTGATTTTCTTCAGGCCAATAATATTGAGTATAAAGAAAATGAACCTATGAGTCTTCATACTTCATTTCATATCGGCGGAAACGCTGAAATTTTTGCTTTCGTAAAAGATATCAATGAGCTTTCTAAGCTAATGTGTTATTGCTTGGAAAAAAATATAAAACCCCTGACGGTAGGCAACGGCAGTAATCTGCTTGTAAGCGACAGCGGGATCGACGGACTTGTCATAAAGCTTTGCGGAGATTTTGAGAATATAAAACTTCTTGACGAAACGACTATAGAAGCCGGTGCGGGCTCATCTCTTGCATCTCTTTGCAGGTTTGCTTATTCCAATGAACTTACCGGACTTGAATTTGCATACGGTATTCCCGGAAGTGTAGGCGGCGCTGTTTTTATGAATGCCGGAGCCTACGGCGGTCAAATGAGCGATGTTGTGAAAGAAACAAAACATATATGCTCTGACGGTAAAATATCCGGTTTTGCTGCTTGTGAACTCGACTTTGGCTACAGAAAAAGCGTTTATTCATCATGTTCTGAAATAATCACATCGGTTGTTTTTCGGTTGAAAAAGGGTAATAAAGAAGAAATTTTTTCAAAAATGAACGAGCTTATACAAAGAAGAAAAGATAAACAGCCGCTTGAATTTCCGAGTGCGGGAAGTGTTTTCAAAAGACCCGAGGGCTATTTTGCCGGTGCTTTGATTGAGCAGAGCGGTCTTAAAGGCAAGACTATAGGCGCGGCGTCAGTCAGTGAAAAACACGCGGGATTTATAATAAACGTCGGCGGCGCAACTTGCAGTGACGTTCTTAACCTAATCAAACATTGTCAGGATGTTGTTTTTAATAATTTTGGGGTCAAGCTTGAAACAGAAATAAAAATTATTTAATGGTGGTTTATGGAATTTGTTATAGTTACCGGAATATCAGGCGCCGGAAAATCCGGTGTAATGAAGTCTCTTGAAGATATTGGATTTTTCTGTATAGACAATTTGCCCGTAAAACTTATTCCGACTTTTGCCCAGCTTCTTGAAAATTCAGAAAAATATCGAAGAGTTGCCGTTGCAACCGATGTCCGGGCAGGATTTTCCTTTGAAGATTTTTGTGAATCGACAAAAAGCCTTGACGAATACGGAATTGAATTTAAAATTTTATTTATTGACGCAAAAGACGAAGTTCTCATAAGACGTTATAAAGAAACGAGGAGGAGACACCCGCTTCTTTCAAGCGGAAATTTGTCAATTGCCCAGGCTATCCAAAAAGAAAGACAAATTCTTTCGGCGGTTAGGGAAGAGGCCGATTATCTTCTCGACACATCGAATCTTTCGGCAATTCAATGCCGTGTGCGAATAATTGCAATGTTTTCGGAAAACAAACAAAGCGATATTCACATTCATTGTATGTCGTTCGGCTTTAAGCACGGTATACCAAACGACGCCGATTTTATTTTTGACGTCCGCTTTTTGCCGAATCCGTTTTATGTTCCCGAACTAAAAGAGCACACAGGACTTGAAAAAAGTGTAAGCGATTATGTTATGAGCTTTGCAGAATCCAAGGAATACAAGAAAAAACTAATTGATTTTCTTAAGTTTGCAATTCCTCTTTGCAAACAGGAGGGACGCACGCAGCTTATTATCGGTATAGGCTGCACAGGGGGTCATCACCGTTCGGTGACTTTTGCCAATCTTCTTTATAATTATCTTGTGTCCAAAGATTATTCGGCAAGCGTCAGTCACAGAGATATTTTAAAATGAGGTAATTTTATGTCATTTTCGGCGGAAGTTAAAAATGAACTTTCAAAAATCGAAAATATACCGCCGTGTTGTCTGCATGCCATGGCATACGGTATGCTGCTTTTCGGACGTTCTTTTAACGGCCGCGGCGTGTCAATTATGACAGAGCATAAATGTGTTGCACAAAAATATACCGAGCTTCTAAAAAAATGCACGGGTATTGATGCCGTAATTCATATTTCCACAGCAGGAAAATACAGTATTAACATAGAAAATCAAAATGAAATCAAGAAAATTTTATCTTCTTTTTCGGTAAATGACAGTTTTGCTATTTCAAGAATAAACCGGGCTAATCTTCTTAACGAAACCGAAGATGAAAAATCGGAAATTCTTAATTGCTGCAACGGAGCTTTTCTTCGCGGAGCGTTTCTTTCCTGCGGCACTATTTCAGACCCGAATAAAAGCTATCATCTTGAATTTGTTGTTCCGTTTAAAACATTGAGTCTTGACCTTTTGAAAATTCTTACCGAATTTGATCTTAAAGCCAAACATATGTCAAGACGCGGCGTTAATGTTATATATCTGAAAGACAGCGGCAGCATTGAGGATTTACTTAATATTATGGGCGCAAAAATTTCTGCGTTTGAAATTATGAATATTAAAATTTACAAAGATATAAGAAACGCTTCAAACAGGCAGACCAATTTCAGCTTCGCAAATATTTCACGGACTGTTTCGGCTTCTCTCGAACAGTCACATGCTATACAAAAAATGATTGAAGCCAATACATTTTCATTGCTGCCCGATGAGCTTCAAGCTTTTGCCAAGCTGCGTCTTGAAAATCCCGAAGCAAGCCTGCGTGAACTCGGAGAGATGTGCGAGCCGCCGCTTTCGCGTTCTGCGGTCAACTACAGATTAAAAAAACTTATATCATATTCTCAAAAAACACATGAAGAAATTATTTCCCTTATTAACAACAGCGAAGGAAGTTAACATAAATATGAATAATAACAGATTTTCTGTTCCGAGTGCGGAATTAGAAAAGCAAACAGAATACAAAGAAAAAGTAAAAACTGTCCTTTCGTCAAGGTTCAGTCTAAGCTTTCCCAAAGCATTTGTCCATACCTACGGCTGTCAGGGAAATGTTGCGGACTCGGAAAGAATAAAGGGTCTGCTTACCGAAATGGGCTATGAAATGACTGAAAATCTTGATGAAGCGGACTTGATTTTATATAATACCTGCGCAATAAGAGAACACGCACAGGACAGAGTTTTCGGCAACGTCGGAGCGCTTAAAAAAATAAAAAAGGACAAACCCGGACTTATAATCGCTCTTTGCGGCTGTATGATGCAGCAGCGGTATGTTGCCGATAAGATAAAGGAAAGCTATCGTTTCGTTGATCTTGTTTTCGGAACTCATGTTTTATATAAACTGCCCGAATTTATTTACAGATGTCTTTGCACAGGCGAAAGAGTTTTTGATATTACAAATTCAGACGGAAACATTGTTGAAGGCTTACCCGTTAAACGTGACGGTTCTTTTAAAGCCTGGGTTCCTATTATGTACGGCTGCAACAATTTCTGCTCATACTGTATTGTACCTTATGTAAGAGGCAGAGAAAGAAGCCGCGGGTTTTCTGTAATAGTTGACGAAGTTAAAGAGCTTGTCAAAAAAGGATACAAAGAAATAACGCTTCTCGGCCAGAACGTCAACTCTTATAATAAAGACCTTGCAAATGAGTATCGTTTTCCCGCTCTTCTCAGGGCTATTGATAATATTGAAGGCGATTTTATAATTCGTTTTATGACCTCTCATCCGAGAGACTGTACAAAAGAACTTCTTGACACTATGGCGGACTGCAAAAAGGTTGCAAAGCATCTTCACCTTCCGGTTCAGTCGGGTAATGACAGAGTCCTTTTTGAAATGAATCGCCATTATGACCGAAAAAAATATCTCAGTTTAATTGATTATGCTTATTCGCTTATGCCGAATCTTTCGATAACAAGCGACATAATCGTAGGATTTCCCGGGGAAACCTATGAAGAATTTGCCGACACGCTTTCATTGGTTGAATATGTAAACTATACTTCGCTTTTTACTTTCATATTTTCGAGCAGACCCGGCACAAAGGCAGCCGAAATGGACGATTTTGTTTCAAGAGAAGAGAAGGGCAAGTGGTTTTCTGAACTTACCGGTTTACAGGAAAAAATTGCGGCAAAAAGAACCGCTTCAATGAAAGGCAAAACTTACAGAGTTCTTGTTGAAGGCAAGGGTAGATATGACGGCTATCTTTCCGGAAGAACAGAAGGGAACATTATTATTGAATTTCCCGGCGCAGAGGACTTAATAGGTTCTTTTTGCAATGTTCGCGTTACCGAGCCGAAAACATGGATTCTTATAGGCGAAAAAGCCGACTGAAATTAGGGAATCACTGATTAATACAAGCCGCCCTTCTTGACGGTAAATTATTCCGTCAGTTAGCCCAAAAATTCTCGTTAATACACAAAGTATTGCCTCAAATTTTTGAACAAACTGACGAAAAATTTCCTCGCCA
>CANQLQ010000038.1 GCA_947624755.1 uncultured Clostridia bacterium
CATGCAAGCGCCAAAACCGCAGCCCATTCTTTCCTCAAAGCTGAACTGACCGCTTGTTTTTGTTGCCGCATAGACAGCTTTGAACATCGGCAGCGGTCCGCAGGTATAGAAATAGGTATAGTCCCCGACAAGAGGGAAAGCATCGGTAACAAAACCCTTTGTGCCTAAAGAGCCGTCAACGGTTGTTACAAAAACTTTTGCACCAAGCTTTTCAAATTCATCTTTATAAAAAACCTCGCTCTTTGTATTGAAGCCGATAATAACGCTGACCTCTTTACCCTGAGCCAAAAGTTCTTTGCAAAGCATATACATCGGCGGAACACCGGCACCGCCGCCGATAAGAAGCGGTTTGTTTCCGCTTTTTGTCGTATCATATCCGTTGCCGAGTTCTGTGAGAAGGTCAAGCTTTGCGCCCTCTTTCATTTTGCTGAGAGCCTCGGTGCCCTCACCGACAACTTTATAAATTATTGTAAGCACACCGTCCTCAAAATCGCAGACTGATATCGGTCTGCGAAGGAAGAAGCCGTCAAGCTTGATATTGACAAACCTGCCGGGTTTTGTTGCGGCGGCTGTGTTTTTAGAAATAAGCTTCATTTCAAAAACGCTGTCGGCAATGTTTTTGTTTGAAATAATAGTAAAAATTTCCCGGTTCATTTTAGGACTTTAGGCTTGTTTAGACATTAGGAATCACCGGTTAATACGCTGTCCTTCTTGACGGTAAATTAAGGAACCACTGAATAAATCACGCCAGCCGGCTGAACGCGCATCTTACACCGATATTTTCCGTCATTTTTGCCAAAAGCTCCTTGAAATACGACAGTATTCCTGCGTCGCTTTTTTACAATCTGACGAAAAATTCGGCGGCGCAATCTGCACGTTCGATTTAATCAGCACTTCCTTAATCAGCGTTTCCCTAAAGTGCGTACACCTATAGGCGTCTGCCAATATCTAAAATAACCTTCCTTTCAATCAAGAATCTATTGTTGAAATTGTAAGAGTTGTTTCTTCAAGTACGTCAAGAAGTACTCTTACCGTGTCAAGTGAAGTAAAGATAGTTACATTGTTTTCAGTCGAAAGCTTTCTGATTTCCTGACCGTCGTTTGCGCCCGAGGTCGAGCCGATATCTCTGGTGTTGATAACATAAGCCATATGACCTCTTCTTATTGCGTCGGGGATCTCATCGGGGTCTTCGGAAATTTTTGCAAGTACATGAGTGCGAATACCGTTCTTTTTAAGAAATTCAGCCGTACCCTTTGTAGCTTCAATATTGAAACCGAGGTTGTAGAATCTTCTGATAAGTTCAAGCGCCTCAGCCTTATCCCTGTCTGCAATTGTTGCAAAGACCGTGCCATAATTTTGAAGGTGTGTACCCGAAGCCTGGAGGGCTTTGTAAAGGGCGCGGTTAAGCTTGTCGTCATAGCCGATTGCTTCACCGGTTGATTTCATTTCCGGTGAAAGATATGCGTCAAGACCCTTAATTTTGTTGAATGAGAATACGGGAACTTTTACATAGTGGCGTTTCTTCTCTTCGGGATATAGATCGAAAATACCCTGTTCCTTGAGACTCTTGCCGAGAATCACCTCGGTTGCTATGTCGGCAAGGCTGTAACCTGTTGATTTTGAAAGAAAGGGAACTGTTCTTGACGAACGGGGGTTGACCTCGATGATATATACATCTTCTTTTTCGTCAACGATGAACTGTATGTTGTAAAGGCCGACAATACCGATCCCAAGACCGAGTTTTTTTGCATATTGAAGAATTGTACCTTTTACTTTGTTTGAAATTGAGAAGGTAGGATAAACGCTGATTGAGTCGCCGGAGTGGATACCTGTTCTTTCAACAAGCTCCATAATTCCGGGAACAAACACATCTCTGCCGTCGCAAATTGCGTCAACCTCAACTTCCTTGCCGAGGATATATTTGTCAACCAAAACCGGCTTGTCAGCGTCAATTTCAACTGCCGTTTTGAGATAGTGGCGAAGCTGTTCTTCGTTTGCAACAATTTGCATTGCTCTGCCGCCGAGAACGAACGACGGACGGACAAGAACCGGATAGCCGATTTCAGCGGCGGCTTTTACGCCGTCTTCAATTTTCGTAACAGCCTGTCCCTTAGGCTGGGGAATATTAAGCTCAACGAGTATTTTTTCAAAGCTGTCACGGTTTTCCGCTTTTTCAATGGCTTCGCAGTCTGTTCCGATGATCCTTACTCCTCTGTCCATAAGGGGCTGTGCAAGATTGATTGCTGTCTGACCGCCGAGTGAAGCGATTACGCCTTCGGGCTTTTCAAAGTCGATGATTGCCATAACATCTTCCGGAGTAAGCGGTTCAAAATAGAGTTTGTCGGCGGTTGTGTAGTCGGTTGAAACCGTTTCGGGGTTATTATTAATAATGATCGCTTCATAACCCGCTCTTTTTATGGTCTGAACAGCGTGAACGGTTGAATAGTCAAATTCAACACCCTGACCGATACGGATAGGACCTGCACCGAGAACTATCATTTTGTTTTTGTCTGTAAGACGTGATTCATTCTTGTAGTTTTCGTCCGCAAGATTCTGATAGGTTGAATAAAGGTAAGCGATGTATTTTCCTGTATGAAGCGTGTCAACCATTTTGAAAATCGGAGTAATTGCGTTTTCTTTTCTTTTTTTATAAACTTCAATTTCCGGCATATTCCACTTTGAAGAAATATATTTATCCGAAAAGCCCATAATTTTTGCTTCTTTGAGAACCTCAAGCGAACCCGCATTTTCTTCGATTTCTTTTTCCATATCAACAATTTTTTTGAACGATTCAAGGAAAAGCCCTGTTATCATTGTAATTTTGTGAAGCTCGTCAAGGCTTACGCCCCGTCTTATAAGCTCAAATATTGCATAAATGTTGTCATCTTTAAATTCCTTAATATAATCAAGGAGTTCCCGGTCTGTTTTGTCATCAAATTTTGCAAGATGGAAGTGGCACACACCTGTTTCAAGTGAGCGTACCGATTTAAGACAACATTCTTCAAGAGTTGAGCCAATACCCATAACTTCGCCTGTTGCCTTCATCTGCGTACCGAGTGTGTTCGGTGCAGACGCAAACTTATCAAACGGAAAACGCGGAAACTTTGCAACGATATAATCAAGACTCGGTTCGGTTGCCGCTGTGCCGCCTGCAACAGGGATATCTTCAAGAGACATACCGAGAGCTATTTTTGCCGTTACTCTTGCAATCGGGTAGCCGCTCGCCTTTGAAGCAAGGGCAGAAGAACGGGAAACACGCGGATTTACTTCGATAAGGAAGTATTCGCTCGATTCGGGGTTAAGAGCGAACTGTACGTTGCATCCGCCTTCAATTTTGAGTTCTCTTATGATTTTTATAGCGCTGTCGTTCAGCATCTTCAAGTCATGGTCATTGAGCGAAAGTATGGGAGCGACAACGATACTGTCGCCGGTATGGACGCCGACAGGGTCGACATTTTCCATACCGCAAATGGTGATAGCCTTATCGTTCGAGTCACGCATAACTTCAAACTCGATCTCTTTGTAACCCTTTACGCTCTTTTCAACAAGAACCTGATGAACAGGTGAAAGCTTGAAAGCGTTAAGACCGATTTCCACAAGCTCTTTCTCGTTGTTTGCAAAGCCTCCGCCTGTGCCGCCGAGAGTAAAAGCCGGACGAAGCACAACCGGATAGCCAATATCATTTGCCGCCTTTTTTGCCTCTTCGATTGAATATGTGATTTCTGACGGAATAACCGGTTCACCGATGCTTTCGCACATTTCCTTAAACATTTCTCTGTCTTCCGCTCTTTCAATACTTTTGCTTGAAGTGCCGAGAAGCTCAACTCCGCATTCACGAAGAACACCCTTCTTTTCAAGCTGCATTGCAAGGTTAAGACCGGTTTGTCCGCCTATACCGGGAACAATTGCGTCCGGTCTTTCATAGCGGAGAATTTTTGCGATATATTCAAGTGTAAGCGGTTCCATATAGACTTTGTCCGCAATTGAAGTATCTGTCATAATTGTTGCGGGATTTGAGTTTACAAGGATAACCTCATAGCCTTCTTCTTTAAGCGCAAGGCAGGCCTGAGTACCCGCATAGTCAAATTCCGCCGCCTGACCGATTACTATAGGACCGGAACCTATGATAAGTACCTTTTTGATGTCTGTTCTTTTTGCCATTTCAATTCCTCCTAATATTATGGAAGCTCTGATTAAATCTAATGCTCAGCACGCATGGCGTGCAGCAATTACGCGAGATAGAAATTATATAAAAATATAATTTTACACCGCGAAAACACTTTGTTGCTAATTTGGAAGTATTTTTATATTCCAAGAATCTAAGTCAATACTTTGTATATTGCCGAGTATTTAGGCAAAGTATTGCGGGAAATTTGCAAGCAATATGAGTATTAAGCCTTATGCGTAATTTAATCAGAGGTTCCTTATAGTTTCTCATATACTATCTTGTTTTCACAGACAGTAAGAATACATCTGCCGTAAACTTCTGTTCCTAAAAACGGCGTCGATTTTCCTTTTGACAGGAAATCTTCAGCTTTTATTGTTGACTTTTCCGAAAGATCCCATACAGTATAGCTATTATCCTGTTTTATTCCGAAACGCTTTTTGGGATTGATGCAAAGAAGCCGAACAAGCTTTTCAAGCGTAATGATGTTTGTTTTTACAAAGTGAGTATACATAAGCTGAAATGCAATTTCAATGCCTGAAATGCCGAAAGCGCTTTTTTCAAGCCCTTTACTTTTTTCCTCTTCACTGTGCGGCGCATGGTCGGTCGCTATCATTTCAATAGTTCCGTCTTTTATGCCCTCAATAAGCGCAAGCCTGTCCTCTTGTGAGCGAAGGGGCGGATTCATTTTGAAACGGCCTTCTTCGCGAAGATCGTTTTCGGTTAGGATCAAATAATGCGGTGCGGTTTCGCAGGTGATGTTTACGCCGTCCTTTTTTGCTTTTCTTATAAGCTCAACGCTTTCCTTGCAGGAAACATGGCAGACATGATAAGCGCAGCCTGTTTCTTTCGCAAGGCGGATATCCCTTTCAATAGGCTTCCACTCGCTTTCGCTGCAAATACCGCGGTGTCCGTGTTCCTTTGCATATTTTCCATCGTGGATATAGCCGCCGAAAAGAAGGGAATTGTCCTCGCAGTGGGCAACTATTATTTTGCCGAGTTTTTTTGCTCTGAGCATTGCCTGTCTCATCATCTCTTCACTTTGAACACCGTGTCCGTCGTCGGAAAAAGCAATTACGTTTTCGCTCACAGCTTCAAGGTCGGCAAGCTCTTCGCCCTTTTGACCTTTGGTAATTGCACCATAAGGGAAAACATCAATAACGGCATCTTTTTCAATTATAGAAAGCTGTTTTTTGAGATTTTCCAAGCTGTCGGGAACGGGGTTTAAGTTCGGCATGGCGCATACGCAGGTATAGCCGCCTCGGGCGCAGGCAAGAGTTCCGTTTTTTATCGTTTCTTTATATGAAAAACCCGGCTCACGAAGATGAACATGAACATCTGTGAAGCCGGGAAAAACGAACATTTTTTCAAAAGAAAAAATAACAGCATCCTCACACTGAATATTTGAAGAAATTTCAGTGATAACGCCGTCGCAAATAAGAATATCGGTTTTTTTGAAGGAATCTTCAATAAAAGCATTTGCGCCTTTTAATAAATATTTCACCATCTTCATTCCTTCCGTTTTCAGAAAATCCCGCCGCAACTCTTCATCGTAAAAAAAAATTAACCGAATTTTCTAAAAAAATTATTCAAAAAAATCTGCCCTGCGGCAGACAAACAAAAAGCATAAAATTACAGCGCAAAAAAGCACAAAAATAAATTTCAGCATCTGTCTTGCCGAACTCACGGGAACGTTTTAAAGAGCAGATATGCGATATATCGCATCACTTTTCGCGTTAGATTGTACCATAATCCATACAAAGTTGTCAACAAATAAGCCCAAATTTCAAAAGCATATTTTTCGTTTTAAACAGAGATTATTTTTATTGAAAATGAACAAAAGAGTGTTGTTGATTTTTCCAAGGTGAAAAGTTGCTTCCGGATAAAGGCTGTATGTGCAGATTAATTTTCTTTTTCCTGATTTACAGTTTGTGCTTTTTGTCTTAGGTCTGTGATAAATTTTTTCGCGGGGTTCATTTGATGTTTTAAATTAAAATATCCCCATGTAAGTTTTGCGGACGATGCCCACTGACTAAAATTTTACAGTTAACAACACAAGTCGTTTCGCGGTATTAAGAGTAAAAGCCTGCATAAATCTACCCTGCGTAATTCCTGCGGACGATGTCCGCCGCGTAATTGCCGCACGCCATGCGTGCCTGCGGACGATGTCCGCCGATAACTACCTGGGCATTAGATTTATGCAGAGCTTACTCAAATTTTAATTTGCGGCCATTCCAAAGTCAAGTTAAATTTTTATCTGACAGGGAAGGCTGATAGCGGATTCTGTTTCAATTGCGCCCTCTTCAAAGGCAACATAGTAATCCGATGAACTTTCATAATAAAGCTCGTTGTCTATCGGCATATTGATAACAAGTCCGGACTCCGGGTTAGCTTCATCATAAATAAATTCAAAATCAACTCTTTCTTTTATAAGGATATGTCCGTTTGAAACCTGACAAATATATGCGTCACCCTCTTTTTGCGGGTCTGCTCCAAGGTCAGAAATTTTAAGTGAAACATTTACTATTAGGTCGTCTGAAATTTTCTTGCTGATGCTTATTTTTGAAATATCGGTATATACCTTTCCGCTGCTTGAAACATCGCCGTTCTTGTTTGAGGTTTCTCGATAAAGAACGGGTATAACAGGTTCAGTCGGCTCCGGAGTCGTAGGTTCTGTTGTTGTCGTTTTTGTTGTAGACTTTGTTGTCGAGGGTCTTGTCGTTGTCTGTCTTGTCGTTGTCTGTTCAGTTGTAGTTTCGGTTGTGGTTTCGGTCGTAGTCTCTGTCGTAGTCTCTGTTGTGGTCTCTGTCGTGGTTTCGGTCGTGGTTTCGACCGCAAAAACTTGAGTTGTCGTTTCTGCTGCGGTTTCTGTTTCTGTTTGCGTGGTGGTTTCTTCTTCTTTCGGATTCATCGCCCTAAAGACTATTGCAAAAATAACCGCAAGCACAACCACAAGCACAGCTATTAAAATATACATCTTTTTGCTGTTTGCCTTTTCTTCGGCAATAACGCCTTCGCCGGCTGTCTCGTTTTCGTTTTCTTCAAAGCCGGAGTCTGCCGCTTGATTCGGGTCATAACTGAATGAACTTATGTCACCTATAACTTCGGTTCTTTCCGAGCTGTCAAGAGTTATGTATCTTCTAAGCTCGTCTCCAAGCTGAACCGGTGAAGCAATTCTTTCTTCGGCTTTGAAAACACAAGCTTTGTAAATTATGTCTGCAAGATCAATATCCGCACCGTCAGGTCTCGGCAAAATGTCACCGCTCATTCTTCTTTCAAAAGCAATGTTTCTGTCTGCCATTGAAATTGAGGCAGGGAATTTTGGAAGAAACGGCATACGGTTATGATTTGCAAATTTATACATAACCATACCGAGCGAATAGATATCCGAACAAAAATCAGCGCCCGTAACCGAAAGGACTTCCGGCGCAAGGTAGGTTGAAACGTCGTTGGAAGAATCATCTGTGCATCCGATATCGCCAATGCCCGAATCACCAAGCTTGTAAACACCCATTGTGTCAACAAAAATATTTTCGGGTTTTATTTCACGGTGCATAATTCCGAGACTTCTAAAACCTTCAAGAGCTAAGCAAATATCCGAACCCATTTTGGCGATTTCTTTTGAAGAGATGTTTTCGGCGGAAATATAATCGCCGAGCGGAGTAAGAAGTTCCATAAGAACAACAAGCTCAAGGCAGTTTGATTCTTTCACAATGAAATAATCTTCAAAATGCACAATATTATTGTTACTGCCAAGCTGAATCATTTTCTCCGTTTGTGCAATAATACGGCTTTCAAGTGAAGAAAGATATTCTTCGGCCGACTCAAAATTTCCCGAAAGCATAGCTTCGTTCATATCCCGCTCACTTCGCGGAATACGCATTGTTTTAAGTCCGTAGCTTTGGGAAAAACCGTTAACCGTCCTTGTCACACGGTAAAGCACCGAGCTTCTTCCCTGAGCGACCTTTCCGTCAATATACCATGAGCCAAAAAGAGGTTCCATGTTCTGAAGTTTTTCAATTGTCATAAAAATCGCCATACGATAAGCATACCTTTGAAAGTGCCGACTGATTCATCGCTTGCCCAATCCACAGTCGTCAGGTATACATAACGTCCTTTCTTTCGTTTTTACGCCGAAAAATTTATTGATCAATATTTTTAGCGTGTTGTTACGCTTTGGTAAATATAATATATCATAATGCTATTGTCAAAGTCAACAAAACCGTAAGCAGAAAACGGCATAAATTTACCCTTCAAGAATTTCATTCAATTTCCACCATGTAAGGTCGTATTCTCCGCTTACACGGTCTTTTTTCAAATAATCGCACATCACAACCGACCCGCTTGTGTAAAGAATCGCCGCCGAACGCATTATCCCCTTTTCTAAAGGACAAAGCTTCGACAAAACATATTTTGCGGTTTTCAACCTATTATCCCTTATCTGTAGGCATTTCGGAATAATTCCCGATGAATTTGTTGCAAGGCGATCCTCAATCATTCGGTCGCGAAGCACCGCTTTGTCAACATTTTCGTACTCTTTGAAAAACTCAAAAACCCACTCGGTAAATATATCAAGAGCAGGATTTTTGTTTTTCTTTCTATATGCAAAAAGCGCAAAATCCGAAAAAACATCAAACGGTTCTTTTCCCGTACAGTCAAGAATATATCCGACTGTTCTTTTAAACCGTCCGCTGTTGCAAAGACGCTCAAAAGCATCTTCAAAAATATGCAGAAAATTTATTTCATCTTTGCTCAGCCACTTTGTTGAAACGACCTCATAAGGCGGTTCGGCGCTGTATTCACATGGAAAATCTTCTTTGTTTCTTTCCATGCAAGAGCCGTAAAGAATTTTAAGAAAGCCGAGCTGGAGCATATCCGCTTTGAGTGAAAAAGCTTTGTTAAAGCTCTGTTTGAAAGAATCAAGAGTTTCAAACGGAAGTCCGGATATAAGGTCAATATGGACGTGACAATTTCTAAAGGAAACGAGCTTTTTTGTGTTTTCACAAAGCTTATCAATATCGGTTTTGCGGTTGATTTTTGCAAGCGTTTTTTCGTTGAAGCTTTGAATACCGGCCTCAAACTGAACACTGCCGGTCGGCATTTTTGAAATAATATCAAGAAGTTCCCCGTCAAGAATATCGGCGGCAATTTCAAAATGAAAGCAAACGCTTTCAGGAATTTTACTTCCGTAATTTTCTTTTATAAAAAGGAGAATATCCGCCGCGCGCCGCTTATTGCAATTAAAAGTTCGGTCAATAAATTTTACCGTTTTTGTACCTGTGTTTGAAAGAGAAAGAATTTCTTTTTTCACTCTTTCAAGGTTGAAAAAACGCACCTTTTTATCCGTTCCGGAAAGGCAAAACGCACAACTGTACGGACAGCCCCGGCTTGATTCGATATATGCGATTCTTCCTTCAAGAGAAGAAAAATATTCCTCGCAGTACGGTGAATATTCAGCCTTTGCCGTCTGATACTCGCCGTATATAATTTCGTTTTTATTTCTGTATGAAGCGAGTTTGCCTTTGATTTTTTCTTTAGAAACAAGAAGGTCAACAATTTTCGGTAAAACTTCCTCACCCTCGCCGGAAAGGACAAAATCAACAAAGTCATTTTCCGAAAGTATCTGCCCCGGATTGAAGCTTACTTCAGGACCTCCGAAAATAATAACAACTTTGGGAAGGGCTTTTTTGACAAGACCGGCAATCTTTTTTACTTGCCTTATGTTCCAGATATAACAGCAAAAGCTCAAAATATCGGGGTCTTTCAAAATAAGTCTTTCTGCTATTTCTTCTTCTTTTTCGTTTATCGTTCCCTCGGCAACTTCGGCGGTTATATCGGTTTTGCAGTTTGCTTTTATTCCGGCAAGAAGACACCACGGAGCAAGGGAGGAATGAATATATTTTGAGTTGATACAGCATATAACAAGCCTTTTACTTTGCAGCATATATTCCCCCTGTTTTTGAATTTTTGCAAGTGCATATGAATGAAGGAACCTCTGATTAAATCACTATTGAATCAAGAACGGCCAACGCTTCGGGATAGTCAGCCCCGGGTCGCTTTTTGGTGATTCTTTTGATTATTGAAGAAATTCCCTGATGCTCTCCTGCTTCCTTTTCTTCTTCGTCTTTCGATTTTTTATCTTTTTCGGTTTCAAAAATATCCTTAATTTTTGAAATTAATTCTTCGTCCGAGTCTATTTCAGGTATAGCCTGTCTGATTTTACCTGCAATTTCTTCAACCTGGGCGATAGCTTTTGCACCGTATTTTTTCTTTGACAGGTAGCTTATAACGGAAGAATAAATTTTTGTATGCTCATCTTTTTCTTGAGAGGTTTCGTTTTCTTCTTCCTTCGGTTCAAACTGTTCGGTTGTATCCTGATTTTCCTCGTATTCTTTTTCATAAAGCTCTTTGAGTTTGAAAATAAAATCCTCTTCACTGTAAATTTCAATCAGCGGCAGTTTTAGCTTATAAGCAAGCTCTTCAAGCTGTAAAACTGCTTTGGGACCGTATTTTTTGAGCATACTGCGAAAAGTTGAAGGTTCAAAATAATAGATTTTACCCAGCAGATATGAAAAGGCTTTCATCGTATCAAGGTAACCCATTTTTACTCGCTTCTCATTAAGCTCATCATCAAAATCAAACGAAGCGCCAAGTTCATCTATATCATACGGTCTTATGTAAACAATTTCACTGTTGTTAATATCAAGGCTGTGGCTAATGCCTTTCATTGATGAGAT
>CANQLQ010000039.1 GCA_947624755.1 uncultured Clostridia bacterium
GGTATGCTCCTGTTCTTCGTCAATAACTATAAGTCCGAGATTATCGAACGGAGCAAAAACAGCGCTTCTCGTTCCTACGGCAATTTTTGCCTTGCCTTCTTTGACACGGCGATATTCATCTTTCCTTTCTCCGACAGAAAGAGCGCTGTGAAAAATTGCGACCTCATCGCCATAACGGCCTTTAAAAACAGACATCATCTGAGGTGTAAGCGCAATTTCAGGCACCATTACAATTACCTGCCGGCCGCTTTCAAGAACGCTGTCAATAAGCTTTATGAATACGGACGTTTTTCCGCTTCCGGTAACGCCGTAAAGAAGCGAAACACCGCCGCCGCTGTTATATTTCAATAAAAGATTGTTATACGCCCTCTGCTGTTCTTCGGTCAGAATGATTTCATCGGCGGCGTTTTTGTCAACCGAATTTATCTGAGGAATACGAAAAACATCACAGTCGCTGATTTTGATTATCCCCTTTTTTTCAAGAGCGGTAACAACCGCCGTTGTTACACCGGTAAAATAGCATAACTCTTTGACGCTTACCGAACCAACGTCACGAAGAACGCTTACAACGCTTTTTTGTTTTGCAGTCAAGGTATCGTATGTTTTTTCAGCTTCCAAATTTATTGTCGCCGTTTTAACCGAAAGGTTTCCAACCTTGCCCGCCGTGTCAAAATTTTTGACAACAAGCCCCTTGGAAACAAGCTTTTCGAGGACGTCGCTTCCCAAGGCGATACCGCATTGTTTAAACAAAGTCATACGGTCTGTAAAAACAACGGCCTGAAGAAGGTATTCGTATACCTTTCTTTGCTCGTCGGTCAATGGCGGCAAATTATCACAATTAAGCGCCGCATATGTGACGTTCATTTTAAGCGAGAAGCCGGTCGGAAGCTGGGCTTTTGCCGCCTCATAGAAAGTGCAGAAGGTTCTTTCTTTCAAAAACTTTGCAATTTCTATCATTTCCCGGTTCATAACCGGAATGTCATCAACAACCTTTGAAATTTCCTTGTACCTCGGGTCGCATTCTTCTTTTATGACTTCAAAAACAACGCCGTGCCTTTTTGAAGCGCCTTTGCCGAAAGGAACCTGAACTCTGACGCCGGGGGTTACTTTTTTTATAAGGTTGTCGGGGATAAGATAACTGTACAAAATGTCAAAATGATATGCAACATTTTCAACCGCAATTAAAGCCAAAAACCGTTCCATATCATATCACATCCCGTTATTTTATTTTGAAAAATCTGATTTTTCAGCAATCAAATCGGATTTCCTTGATTTCCTCCGGCTCAACGATTTCAAGCTCGCCGCTGAGAAATTCTTCAAGAGCGCAGGTTACCGGCTTTTTGTCGGCGCATTTTCCTGCAAGCTCTTCGTCTTCCGTAAGTTCTCTTGCTCTTTTTGCAACAGCCCTTACAAGCGAATATTTACTGGTATGACCTTTAAGTAAAACTCTCAAATCCGGATTAAGCATTACAAATTACCTCACAAATTAAATTCTTCATTTTATTTGTACAGAGCTGATTTGCCCTGATAATTGACATAATATCTTCAACTGCTTTTTCAAGCTCATCGTTGACAACAATATAATCATACTCAGACGCAACTTTGATTTCGTTTTTTGCAATCTCAAGTCTTGTCAAAATTGATTCTTCGCTGTCGGTTCCTCTTGAGCGAAGTCTTTTTTCAAGCACTTCAAGACTCGGCGGCAAAACAAAAATTTCAACCGCTTCGGGAATAAGCCTGCGGATATTTGCACCGCCCTGAACCTCAATGTTAAGAATTACGGTTTTTCCATCTTCGAGCATTTTTTCAACCGGCTCAAGCGGCGTTCCGTAATAGTTTGCCCCATACTTTGCATACTCAAGCATTTTATCGTCGGCGATATTCTTTTCAAACTGCTTGACGTCAACGAAGTAATAATCAACTCCGTCCGTATCTCCCGGACGCATTGCCCGAGTTGTCATTGAAATTGAAAGAAACGCTTCGTTTTTCATTTTTTCGAGAACTTTAGAAATTATGGTATCTTTTCCGCAGCCTGAAGGGCCTGAAATTACAACAAGTTGTCCTTTACTCATTTTCTTCTTCCTCCTCGTCAATTTCATCGTTATTAAGTCGGTGAGCGACAGTTTCGGCTTGAAGATAAGAAAGAACAACATGGTCGCTGTCCATAATCAAAACGGCTCGTGTTCTTCTTCCCTGAGTGGCATCAATAAGAGTTCCGTTATTTTTTGCTTCCTGAACTATTCGTTTAACAGGCGCTGAATCAGGGCTTACAATCGCAACAAGCTTTGAAGCGTTTATCATGTTGCCGAAGCCGATATTGACAAGCTTCATAAGTAATTCCCCCGATTATTCAATATTTTGAACCTGTTCTCTGATTTTTTCAATTTCAGCCTTTATGTTTATTACCTTTTTGGCAATTGCAACATCCTGGGCTTTTGAACCGATGGTGTTTGCCTCTCGGTTAAATTCCTGAACAAGAAAGTCCATCTTTTTGCCGATGGCGGTTTTACTTTCCATAAATTCATGCATTTGTGAAATATGGCTTCTGAGTCTTACCGTTTCTTCGGCAACGGCAACTTTGTCGGCATAAATTGCAGCTTCTGTAAGTATTCTCTGTTCGTCTATCTGAACTTCACCGAGAATACTTTTCATACGTTCAAGAAGCTTTGCGTTGTATTCTTCAACCGTCTGCGGTGAGCGTTCTTCAATAAAAGCAACGTCTGAAAGAATAGTATCGCATCGGGAAAGAATATCCGCCTTTAGCTTTTCGCCTTCTCTTTCGCGCATTGAAATAAAAGATTCAAGCGCCTTGTCAAGAACTTCTTTTACACAGCTCCAGACTTTTTCTTCATCGGCTTCCTGCATATGGACAGAAAAAATATCATGATTTTTTGCAAGCGAAGATACGGTCGTGTCATTTCTCAAACTATATCTTTCTGCAAGCTCTTTGAAAGCGTTAACATAGCCGCGGGCGAGCGAATGATTGATTTCAACCGTGCAGTCGTCGGTTTCGAGAGCTTCAATCAAAACAAAGCACTCAATTTTTCCGCGTGCGACGCGAGACTGAACATAATTTTTCAGCTTTTCATCAAGAAAACCGTAAGCCCTCGGCGTTTTTGAATAAAATTCAAAATATCTGTGATTGACACTTTTTATTTCAACGGAAATGCTCATTCCCTGACTTAGCGCCTGAGCTCTTCCGTAACCGGTCATGCTTCTTATCATATAGTTTTATACACAGCAGATACGCTTTTTAAGGAAGCTCTGATTAAATCACGCTTAAGCTTAATACTCATCTTGCTTAAAGATACTCCTTAAATTTATGTATCAATGCCATTTTCCTTTCCTTTAAAATAAAATTAACAGTCCCAAGACAGACTTATCCATATTTGATTCATTATATATCTTTTATGTGTATTTGTCAATTTTTCGGACGTTTTTATTTCTTTTTTCTTTCCATGCCTGCGGCTATCATAAGCTTTCTGACTTCTTCCTCGCTAAGATTGCGCCAAGCGCCCTGTTTAAGCATTCCAAGTTTTATTGAACCTACAGCCGTTCTTTTAAGTCTTGCAACTTCAAGACCGATTTCTTCGCACATTTTTCTTATCTCACGGTTTCTGCCTTCATAAAGAACGATTTCAAGCACAACCCTGTTTTCTTCTTTTGAGATAACTCTGACCTCGGCAGGAGCGGTTTTGCGATCTTCTATAATAATGCCCTGTGTTATTGCCGTAAGCTGGTCTTCGGTAATACTCGGTCTTACCGTTACACGATAGGTTTTGGGTACATGCTTTGAGGGGTGAGTCAGCGCATTGGCAAACTCTCCGTCATTGGTAAAAAGAAGCATACCTTCGGATTCTCTGTCGAGACGTCCGATAGGATATACTCTTGCGGGAACGTCGGAAATTAGCTGAGCAACGCATTTTCTGTCCATTTCGTCGCTCATGGTCGTGATAAATCCGCGCGGCTTATTAAGCATGATATAGGTATGATCTTTTGATTTTATTACTTTTTTTCCGTTTACGGTTACCGTATCTCTTTTAGGGTCAACTCTGTCACCGAGAAAGACTACTGCGCCGTTGACACGGACTTTTCCTTGAGAGATAAGTTCTTCGCTCTTTCTTCGTGACGCCACGCCGCACTCCGAAAGAAATTTTTGAACTCTTATTTTATTATCTGCCATTTTTAAACCTCCCGGTCGATTTTTATTACATATTATAAGCGGCTTTCAATCTGTAATTTTTAAAGCGAAAAAATCTTTTATTTTTTGCAATAGTGATTTTTTTGGAACATAGGTTTCGTTCTGCGCATCACAATTTTGCGCCGCAGTAAGATATACCGTTTTTATTATTTTCTTGTCATAAAAAAGCTCCACCTTGCCCAATTTATCTCCGGCTTTAAGCGGCGCATAAACAAAAGGAGAAAGATATACACGCTGGGTGATTTCACCGCTGCCTTGATAAGAAAATTTTACAGGATATTGAGTCGGATCGATTTTTACTTCTTGTAAAACACCGCCCATAACCTTTACTGTTTTGGGATATCTTATATATATATCTTTGCGCTTTACGCTTTCAAATGCATAATCAAGCATTTTTCTGTGGTCATTCCAGTCATCACCGGCCGAAAGAGTTACGGCGATAAACATAGCTTCGTCCCGCTCGGCGGCAGAAACAAGGCATCTTCCGCTTTTTTTCGTAAACCCTGTTTTTATTCCGACAGCCCCGTCATAAGAGCGCAGCAGACGGTTATGATTGGAAAAGGTCACCGTGATATCCGGCTCAATAAAATCCACCTTTTTCGTTTTTAAAGAGCATATTTCCCTGAACAAATCAAGCTTCATTGCATATGAGCCGAGAAGAGCCATATCGTAGCAGGTTGTGTAATGCTCTTTGTCGTCAAGACCGGAAGGCGTGACAAAATGAGTATTTTTCATTCCGATTTCCGCGGCCTTTTCGTTCATTTTTTTTGCAAAATTTTCTTGGCTTCCGGCCAGAAAAATTGCGACCGCATTTGCCGCATCATTGCCGGATTCAAGCATCATTCCGCAAAGCAAATCGTAAAATCTGATTTTATATCCGGCTTTAAGCCCGATTGACGTTCCTTCAGCTCCGCACATTTCGGCGGTTATATTAACCGTTTCGTTCATTTTTCCCGACTCAACCGCAAGAACCCCCGTCATAATTTTAGTAATGCTTGCCATTGAACGCTTTTGATATGCGTTTTTTTCAAAAACTATCTCGTTTGTGGACGCATTAATAACAATTGCGCTTTTCGCGCTTAAATCGCCCTCGCTCAATGCTGAAACGCGAACGCCAAAAAGTAAAATAAAAATCAAAACAAAAATTATTTTTTTATGCAACAAAGCAACCACCTGCCAATTCTAAGATATGCAGGTGGCGCAGCTAAAATTATTATTTTCGGGCAATACCGTATAAAGATTGCCGTTTAATTAATCAGCTAATCGTTAAGTTTAATCCGCCGGTTTCGGTTCTTCTTCAACCGCAGCATCAACTGCATCATCAGCCGAAGTCTTATCTTTCTTTGTCTTTTTGACAAGGCTTGTAACCTTATCGAACATTTCGGGAACAAGGTTAACGACTCTTTCAGCAGCGTTGTCGTAAGCTGTGATATGTTTGAGAGTAACTTCACCGTCATTGATTACAAGAAAAGCAACCGGTGTAATTGTTACGCCTGCTCCGCCGCCGCCGCCGAAAAGCTCTTTATTGCCTTTTGACGGAAAATCCGCACCGCCTGAAGCAAAGCCGTATGTAACTTTTGAAATAGGAATAATAGTAATTCCGCCTTCGGCATAAATTGCTTCACCGATGATTGTGCTTGTATCTACAAGTTCACGGATTTTTTCGATTGTTGATGAGAGGATAGCGCCTGCTGATTTTTCTGACATTATATTTTCATCCTTTCTTTAATTGACTTTTTGGGTTTCCGCGTTTTGCGTTTGATTTTCCGGTTTTGAAGCTGCGGATTTATTTTTCTTTGCACCCTTAAAGAATTGGAGCGCAACTTTAAAAACGAGTCTGACTACCATTGCAACCGCCGCATTGGTGATTTTTCTTATTACCATTGAAAAATCAAAATGCATTTCGCCTTCGCCACGGTTGGCAAGAAAATCAGGTTCGACATTGACGTCATATTTATGTACAACGCTGTTGTTACAAAGAAAACCGATAAGCGGATAAACCTTCTGACAGGTCTTGCCGTATTTGATTGCAGTTGAAGCCGCGTCACCGGTTCCGACAGTTATGTAAATTTCAATTTCATTGAAAACAACGCTTTTTATAAGACCCGCGCCAAACTTTCCGAATACTCTTGCGAGGTTGCCGAGAATAAGCATCATTCCGTCATATCCGTTGGCTTTTACCATTTCAAGTATCGGATTGGGTCTTTTTTCTTTTGGCTTTTCCCCTTCATTCTTTTTTTGGGGTTCTTTCTTGGGCTTAGGCTCTTTTTTAGGCTTTTCCTTTTTCGGCTTCTTTTCGCCAAGAGGCAAAATATTGATTTTCAAAAAAAGATACTGAACCGTAAGATAAATTTTATCGGTATAGGTGAAGGAAACGTGAACGGGAATCGAAAGAATTAAAACAAAAAAAAGTATAATTCCCGCAAGTATGCATAGAAATATCAAAAATCCGCTCACACCTTCACCCCTTTTAAATTTATTATATATATGTTACTCTAAATTTTTCGTTTCGTCAACACTTTGCGGCAAATCAGTTGTTTCAGAAAATTGAATTTTTTCAGATTCATCATCTGCTTTGTCCTGCTTTTCGGGGATTTTCGGAAGTTCATCAAGTGATGACATTGAAAAACAGCGCAGAAAGTTTGCTGTTGTTGCATAAATAAGGGGTCTTCCGGGAAGCTCAAGACGTCCTTTTTCTTCAATGAGCTGTTTCCGGCAAAGCGAGTTGATAACGCCCGAACAGTCAACTCCCCTGATTTGTTCAACAAAGGATTTGGTTACGGGCTGGTTATAAGCAATAATCGCAAGAACCTCAAACGCTGCCTGAGAAAGGGGCGCATTTTTTTTGACTTCAAGCACCTGTCTTATCTGTGAAGCAAACCGTGTATCGGTACAAAGCTGATACTTGTTGTCAAGTTTTAAAAGCCGCAGACCTCTGTCGTTTTCTATGTATTTTGCGCTGAGATTATCAAGTGTCTGTTCAATTATAAGTTCGTCAATTTCAAGCGCTTGAGCAAGCCTTTCAAGTTCAATCGGCTCTGCAAGAGCAAAAAGAACAGCTTCAAGCATACTTTCAAGGTTTTTAAAATTCATTGTCAATATTAAAACGGATTTTTCCGACTAATTATAAGAAAAGCCGTTACTCCGTTAAGGAAGCTCTGATTAAATCTAATACTCATATTGATTAGGCACGCATGGCGTGGCGGGCATCGGCGGGCATCGCCCGCAAGAGTTACGCGGCGGACATCGTCCGCAGGAATTACGCAGGATAGAAATTATGTAAAATTATAATTTTACGCCGCGAAAACACTTTGTCAATATTTGGAAGTTTATTTTTTATGTTCCAAAAATCTAAGGAAGCGCTGATTAATTCAGGGCGCCCTAATTTACCGTCAAGCAGGGCAGCTTGTATTAATCAATGATTCCTTAAACCTTGAGTGTGTTTTAATCAGATGTTCCTAAAATTCCCTTCTTTGTTTTATTACGTTCTCCCATTGAAACAATACTGTTTTCTTTTTCACCTTCAACGAGAATTTTGTTTGCTTTGATAAGTTCAAGTACCGCAAGAAAGGTTGCGACCATTTCCGACACACTTTTGCTTTCTTCAAAAAGGTACGAAAATTTTACCTTTTTTGATTTAAGAAGTCTTCGATAGATAAAAACTATCCTTGAGTTTACGGAAACAATCTTTTTTTTGATAATTGCGGAAAATGATTCAATCGGCGGCGGAAGTTTCTCTTTTCCCCGGCCTACGGCAGAAAGATAATAATCTATAAGCTCTGCCGCATCGTGAATGCGTTTATACCTAAGATCCTCCGGCAGAACCATAGGTTTTCTTTCAAAATGATTGAAACCTTCGGTCTGCTGTGAAAGCTTTTCAGCCATAATTTTGCAGTCTCTGTATTCAATCAGTTCGCCCGTAAGTTCTTCTTTGAGCTTTTGCGCTTCTTCATATTTCGGAAGAAGAGAAACGGTTTTTATATAAACAAGTCTTGCCGCCATTTCGACAAATTCGCTTGCAATTTCCATATCGGCTTCTTCCATCCGGCGGACATATTCAATATACTGCTCAACAAGTTCAAAAATCGCAATATCATTTATGTCAAGCTTGTGCTTTGAAATAAGATGCAAAAGCAGATCAAGCGGTCCTTCAAAGGCGTCAAGCTTATATTGAAGTTTTTCCATTTTCTAACTCCTTGAACTTATTTTACACACCGAAAATCGTTCTTGCAGCTTTAAGGAATATATTTGCCAAAAAATTCGTTGCATAAGAAATCGGAGTGTTAAAAACACCTAAAAGCACAAGCAGCAGAACGGCATAAACAAGATATCTTTCATATTTAACAATATTTTGATAATAGTATTTATCGGGTATGATAAGCCTTGCAATTCTTGAACCGTCAAGCGGCGGTATCGGAATAAGATTAAACACTGCAAGAGAAATATTTATTTGCGACGCGTACATAAAAAATGTTGCTATAGAGGACGCAAACGAGCCTTCGGTAACAAAGGCAAACCTGTAAACCGCACAAAAACAGAGCATAAAAAGGAAGGACATAATAAGGTTTGATAATGGTCCTGCAAGCGCAGTAAGAGCCATACCGCCTTTTTGATTCTTGAAATTTCTCGGATTTACCGGAACGGGCTTTGCATAGCCGAAACCGGCAAGGACAACAAGAATAGCGCCGAAGGGATCTATATGGGCAAGAGGGTTTAGCGTAAGTCTTCCCGAAAGTCTTGCGGTTTGATCCCCAAGCTTATACGCAACAAAAGCATGGGCAAATTCATGAACCGGTAAAATACAGAACATAACAAACAGTCTTGCACAAAGACTGATTACAAGATCCATGGAAAAATTACCTCTTAGAAGATCTAATATCATATTTTGTCCTTTCCGCTGCAATATGCAACAACAACTCTTTCTATATCATTGAAATCCTTTATTATTTCGGTTTGTGAAGCGTTTTGAAGGAACATTGACGAAATTGCTTTCGCTTGGTTTTCAGAACATTCGACAGCCATAAATCCGCCGTTTTTGATATACGGCAGCCAGTCAGCCGAAAGCGACCTATAAAAGATATATCCGTCTTCCCCGCCGTCAAGCGCCATTGTAGGTTCTTTGCGAACCTCTTTTTGAAGAAAACGAAGTTCGGCGCTTTTTATGTAAGGCGGATTTGAAATTATTACGTCAGGCCTCGGCAAAAAAGAAAATTTTTCGTATCCGCCGAAAATATCGCCCATAACAGAAACCGTGTTTCGTGCAAAGCCGAGATTTATTCGGTTTTGCTCAAGATATTTTATTGCATCCGCTGATTTTTCAATCATATATACGTCTGCCTGCGGCACAAAATGTTTGAGCGCAAGACCGATACATCCGCTGCCCGAACACAAATCAAAAACAACAGTTTTTTTTCTGTCTTTGATTTTTCCGATTACAAATTCAACAAGCTCTTCGGTTTCGGGACGAGGAACCAAAACACCCTCGCCGACCAAAAATTCAAGCCCCATAAATTCCCATTTTCCGAGAATATACTGAAGAGGTTCGCCGTTGATTCTCCGCTCAGCAAGAGCTAAGGCCTTTTCTTTTTCATCGCCGCAAATTTCTTCGTTTCGTCTTAAAAAGAAATCGCCGTGAGAAATTTTACAGACATATTCCGTAAGAAGTCTCGCTTCTTCGCCTGCGTTTTCGGTATTTGCCTCTTCAAGCTTTTTTTCAATAAGCTTTTTTATCTCAAACGCAGTCATTATATTGCGTCGTCCTCGGGATTATCGGTAATAACGGCTTTAAAAGCGGCAAGAGCTACTTCGATCATTGAATCGTCCGGTTCTTTGGTTGTAAGTCTTTGCATCCACAGACCGGGAGCGGAAAGAGCTTTTACAAAAATATTTTCATGTCTGCCCGCATACTTGATAAACTCATAGCCAAGACCCATAACAAGCGGAAGGATAAGAATCTTAATTGCCATCCAGACGACCGTAACATCACGAAGTCCCGGAAAGGCAACGGAAATTAACGAAGAAACAATTACGCTTATAATAATCATAACAAACATAAAGCTTGTTCCGCAGCGAGGATGAAAACGGCTTTGTTTGCGGACATTTTCAACATTCAGCTCAAGTCCGTTTTCATAGCAGAATATTGTTTTATGCTCCGCTCCGTGGTACATAAAGGTGCGCTTTATATCTTTCATAAGCGAAACGAGAGCAATATATATTACAAAAATAATCATTCGCATTACGCCTTCAATAAGGGCGCGTAAATTGGTAAGCGCTCCGTTTGAAAGATTGTTGAATAAGTCGGTAAGCTTAGTCGGAACAAACATAAAAAGACCGAATGCAAGTAAAACACCAAGTACCGAAGCAACGCCCGTAATAAGCGCCATAAACTTTTCGTTAAGATGTTTACTAAGCCATTTGTCAAGCTTTGACATATCCTTTTCGTCCATATTAACATCTTCAAATCCCGACTTTTCCGCCGATTCCATAAGGCATTTATAGCCGAAAATCATTGATTCTACAAAATTGACAATGCCTCTTATGACAGGCCAGCCGAGAAATTTAATTTTATCTCTGATATGCTTTACTTCTTTTTCCTCGGTATCTATTGTTCCGTCAGGTAATCTGACGCTCATTGCGGCGCCTTTCGGTCCCTGCATCATAATACCCTCTATAAGAGCC
>CANQLQ010000040.1 GCA_947624755.1 uncultured Clostridia bacterium
AACATCTTCAACTTGGGGATTTATAGCAAACTATACCAACCGTATATGGCCGAACAAGCTGTACACTCCTGACGGTCAGGGACTTTGGACAGCAGCTTCGGCAATAGGCAGTTCAACAAAAGCGACTTTCAATAATATCCTTACTAAAGGTTACGGCGCAGGTATCGCATACAACGAGACAGCGAATATCACCTACACGATTAAATTTATCGGTAACGGCAGCACAAGCGGTTCGACAGCTTCTATGTCAATGGTTAAGGATGTTGCACAAAAACTTACTGCAAACGGATTTAAGCGAACCGGCTATACTTTTAAGAATTGGAACAAGAAAGCTGACGGCAGCAGTACAAGCTATACGAATAAGCAGTCGGTTAAGAATCTTTCAAGCAAACAGGGTGCAACGGTAAATCTCTATGCCCAATGGACACCGAACACTTACACGATCAAGTTCAACGGCAACGGAAATACAGGCGGTTCAACTGCTTCTATGTCAATGACCTATGATGTGGCGAAAAAGCTCACAGCAAACGGTTTTACAAAAACAGGATACACTTTCAGCGGTTGGAACACAAAATCAGGCGGATCAGGCACAAGCTATACCAATAAGCAGAGCGTGAAAAATCTGACCTCAACTGACGGCGGAACAGTTACACTTTATGCGCAGTGGGCACCGAACAAATACACAGTAGCCTATAACGCAAACGGCGGAAGCGGCGCACCGTCCTCACAGACAAAAACTTACGGTGTGGATCTGACCTTATCATCAACGAAACCGACGAGAACAGGATATACTTTCAGCAAGTGGAATACAAAAGCTGACGGTTCAGGTACAAATTACAGTTCAGGTGCGAAGCACACAGGTAATGCAAACCTTACTTTGTATGCAAAATGGATGCCGAACACATATACTGTCACATACAATGCAAATGGCGGTAGCGGCGCTCCGTCATCACAGAAAAAAACTTACGGTGTAAATCTTACCCTTTCATCAGCGAAGCCGACAAGAACGGGTTACACCTTCAACGGTTGGAATACCAATTCGAACGGTACGGGTACAAACTACGCATCGGGCGGCACTTATTCTGCAAACGCAAGCGTAACCTTGTATGCAAAGTGGACGCCGAACACCTATACGGTCAAATATTATCTTGACGGTGTGGAACAGACATCACTCAGACAGTCCTGCACATATGGCACGACTTACAGTTATAAATCCTTGCCGACAAAGAGCGGATATACGGTATCCGGTTGGTGGTCAGGCATTTCATCATCAAGCAGAGGAACACAGTACACGGCAGGCAGTTCATTCAGTAATTTGACAACAACGAGTGGCGGTACTGTGAACAGATATGCGTATTCATCACCGATAACTTACGCGATCAGATTCGACGGAAACGGCAGCACGGGTGGCTCAACTGCTTCGATGACAATGACGTTCGATGCCCAAAAGGCACTTACAGTCAACGGCTTTACAAGAATAGGCTACCGTTTTGTTTGTTGGAGCATTGTAAAAGACGGTCAGGGACCTTGCTATGCCGACAAACAAATCGTCAAGAATATGACAGATGTAAACGGCGGTGTCGTTACCCTCTATGCGCAGTGGGAAGCCGACAGGATTCTTTCTCTTGAACCTGTAACACCCAATGCGGCATACAGAGAAGGAACGGATGTTATAACGAGCTTCAATCTCGTAAATGAAGGAACACAGGATTGTTTATCGTCCGATAATGTTTCTGTTGTATTTAAGGTCTACAAGGACAGCACTTGTATAAAGACGGTTACGAAAGAAAAAGTTGTTGTTCCCGGTAATGATAAGAATTTGCTTTATTTCAAGTGGACTGTGCCCGAAAATATCGGCAGCAGTACAATTTCAATAAGCGGTGAAATAGTCGAAAACGGTTCTTCATATTCTCTCGTAAAAAAAGCGTATGAGACAACTAAGTATATAATTTCCTCAACACCCGATACGCAGTATGCCATAAGTGCGCCGAGCGGATTTATCAGACCGTCTGTTCCGGCAGAGAGTAACACGGCCTTTACTTGGAGCGAATGGAAATATGAAAACGGCACTTTCAGGAAAGTAAATTACGGCATCGGTATTTCAAATGATTCAGTTTCTATTACTCCCGATGAGAGTGCAAATGCAACAAAATCGAGTGGTGTTTGGATCATGAAGTCGGGTTACGGTTTCGGTATTTCCCTTTCAAACGGTGTAAAGTCACTTAGCGGTTACACAATGCCGTCATCGGATGCGTATACTGTACCTCAGTATTCAACGGCACAATTCCCTGAATTTTCTTACCTTACAAGCGTACACAATTTCAGAACGCTTGAGCTTTCATCAGGCAACTGGATATTCAGAGATAATGCAGATTACGGTAAGATTCACTTCACACCGCTTTGGTATCCTGACGGAAGTTATACTGTGTCGGTAACACAGAGCGATATGTGGACTCCTGCGGGTATGATTACACGAAAAGTCAGCACAAATTCGATTATCATTAAAGGTTCTGCCTATGATGATTGGTATATTTAATGTATAAACCGACGGTTAATATTTTAACTGGTGGTTTAATTTTCGGGCGGCTGAACAGCCGCCTTTTTCTTTTGGAGGAATAGCAATGATATGTAAATATAATACAGGTTTATCAGTGAAGTATGGTATAAATTCCGCACTGATTGCAGGATATATTGACTACCGACTTCGTGATAAAAACGATGATGATTGGGTTCAAATTTCTCAGAAACAGCTTGTTGCGGTATTTCCATTTATGGGTGAAAAGGCAGTAAGAAATGCTGTTAAAAGACTTGTCTATGGCAAAATTTTAAAGTGTAAACAACTTAATAAAAGCAACTATGATCACACATATTCCTATTCACTCACATCATACGGAAAATCTGTTTTGCAGGAGGAAAACTACATTGATTGAAAATTTTGAACTCAAAACAATGAATGAAGCTGAAAGAATGTACACATACAGTCAAAGTCAGCAGATCAGTATGCAGGCGGGACTTATCGGTTATCTTCGTGCCGATATGGGTACAGACGGTAAAGAATTTTACTCTACTTGGAACGATTTTAGAAGCGACCTCAAAACACAGGAATTTAAAGACGAATTTGATGATGTTATTAACGCACTTAAAACTGATTTCTTAAAAGACCGAACAACTCTCGCCCGATATTGCAGTGAGCATACTGACAGTTCATTCGGCAAAGACAATATCGGTAATATTCGTGAATACGGTGTAAGAGTTAATACACAGGACTATGCATATTTGCTCAGATTAAATCCGCATAAAGGCGAATACAACCTTTACTGCTATTGCTATAAACGAGATTGGCTCGACAATCATTTGCATAAAGCCGAAAGAGGAATACGCTTTATTGATCCTAGTTACAAAGAGCTTTTTCGTATACCCGATGGCGATAAAATCAGAATAACAATCCGGACGGTGAAAAGCTTGACCGCATTTGCCGATATATCGACGATTACCATGTAGAAGTCGGAAACAATCTTTTTCATATTTGTGAGTTCGCCGAGCTTATGGAAGCAAACGGAAATACGGTTATTCCTTACAGAAACTCGCTCCCCGAAAGAGGTTATGCGACCTTACCGTCAACAGGTGAACTTATCATCATTACCAAAGGCGAAAAAGTCTATACAAGTGTAAATGATGGAAACAACAGCCGAGAGCAAAATCAAAAACTTGCCGACTGCCATAATACAGAAATGGGTGTCAGCAAAGCACAAGCAGGGGCTATGCTTGCAGGCTCATTGTTCGGCTGGCATACAAAAGCCGCCGATCCTGCAAACTATGATGATAATGGTACTCATATCAGACAGCGTGTAAGGGATCGAGGTGAGGCACGATGAAAAGAATCGTACAAAATGAAAGCTAAAAGTTACTGGCATTGTAATCCGGAAAACTGCAAATACAGTAACGGTCTTGTTTGTAATATATGCTGGAAACGGGTGTATGAAAAATTTAAGGCGGAAAGGAGCGATTGTAATGGCGAAAATACAAAACGAGATGCAGAAAAGAATGAAGATTCTTGAAAAGGTCATATCTCTTGGCTACAAGACTGAGGAAGATATTAAAAAGCTGATGCCAAAAGACTTGCTGAAAGATGAAAATTTGTCTTTTACAGATCTTTTACTAATATATGACTTGCAGGAAAGCGTTAAGAATAACAGATTATTCTCATTTCTTTCGGACGGTGCAAATGAGGTGAGCTGATGGCGAATAAGTATGAGCTTATCACAGCGATGTTTAATGAAGAAATCAGTACCGTTACACAGAATCAAAATAGCTGGACTTCATTTCTTAAAACGGCGGCAAACAACTACAAATACAATTTTGTCGAGCAGATTTTAATTTATGCTCAAAGACCCGACGCTACTGCTTGTGCCGAAATTGAAGTGTGGAACGAAAAGTTCGGTAGATGGGTAAATCGTGGTGCAAGAGGTATTGCGCTCTTTGATTACTCTGCGACATATCCGAGACTTCGCTATGTTTTCGATGTTTCCGATACCAATTCCTTTTACGGCAACGAGGTCGAATTGTGGTCTGTTCCGAAGCATTATGCCAGCGAAGTTGTTGAAGCACTCAGCAATGCTTTCGGTGAAACTGCGGGCGGTTCACTTGCCGCCGTCATTGATGACATAGCGCAGAACATGGCACAGGACAATGCCGTCGATTATGTGCCTGCAATCGAAGATTTTAAAATCGGCAGTTTTATCGAAGAACTTGACACACACAACATTGAAGTGCTTTTCAAAAACGCACTTGCAAGCAGTATCGGATATATGATGATGACACGATGCGGAATCAATGCGGATGATTTTTATGACAGATCCGACTTTAAGGACGTTATGAATTTCAATACGCATCCGCTTGTAATTTCTTTCGGTACGGCTGTGAGCGAGGTTGCGGAAATGGGACTTCGTGAGATAGAAAGCACGGTCAGAGCAATTGAAAAACAAAATAAGAACCCGACCCGCTTATCAAAACAAAGTTTTGAAGCGGGTACCCCGGAACCTTTTTACTCGCAAGCTCGTAATCGCACATTCGACAAGGCGAAAGAAAATGTGTATGATGAGGTCGTAATAAATAACAACACCGAAAGGAGCAATGACAATGGCACAGAGCACATACAGTCAGGTCGGGGATTATATGATACCGAACCTGACACTTCCGAAAGAGGAGATCAAACCTCTGAACAGGTACGGGATGCTCAGGAGGACATTCTTGTCGGAACACAAGAAAGCTCTTTGGGGAATCCTGATTTCGCAGGGCAAGCTGATGAGCCACCTTTACGAGATTCAACAGCAGGCTCAGACAATGGAACAGCAGATCACCGAGAAGCTGATGAAGGAATACGGAGTGACGGAGCAGCTCAAGGAGCAGAACCAAATGCAATGGGTTCAGATGATGATGAACATTCAGAACTCAGCGCAGGAAACGGTATTGCACGATCTGATTTACGCTTAGATTGGTATGACCGGGAGCATGAGGATAAAAGCCTTCCGTTTTTGGGAAACGCCGATCTGATAAATGAAATTCTTTTGACAACACCGCACATCAAAGCATCCAAAGAAATTATCAGACAGTTTTATGAAACACACCTTGATAACGGAGAACGAACCGAATATATCAAAAGCATATTCAATAACGATTACACCGAAGTGATTTTGAGCGACGGCAACAGATACGGTTACAAAACCTATGAGAATGTGCTTCATTTGTGGGAAGGCAGTTATCTGAGACGCACGAAGCAGAGCTTTTACGATTGGGGTGTTATTGCAAAACACTTTGAAGGTATGCGGCTTCTCGGCCGGCTTTACGATGAAGCAAAACCAATACCGTCCTTTGACGGGCAGATAAGTTTAATAGAACAGGCGGAGGCAAAGAAAACCTCTGCTTTTTCTTTTACACAGGAGATAATAGATGCTGTTCTGACTCGGGGCAGCGGAGTTTCCGAGGGTAAAATGCGCATCTATGAACAGTTTCAAAAGAGTTTATCCTCAAAAGAAAATGTGAAGTTTTTAAAGGACGAATACGGTTGGGGAGGTTCTGCGCCTGTCATTACCGGAACGAATATTGATGAAATGCACGATGCAAAAGGTATTCACATTTCAAAAGGTTTCGGATCAGAATATCCTCATGTTGATTTGAGCTGGCAACAGGTTGAAAAGCGCATCGGTGAGCTGATCCGTATAGACAGATACCTCAATCCAAAAGAAAAGGAAAGCTATCCGCAATGGCTTGAAAAACAGGAAGAACAGAGAATTGAGAGCGCTTTAGAAGCTGAACGCAGAAAGATACTTCAGACCGCCCCGCCCGAACCGAAAGAATATGAGTATCAGTTTCATCTCGGTGATACCGTATATATCGGTGCGGATGCATATACGATCACTTCTCTCAGCGATCCGGTTATATTAAATGATGCAAAATTTCCACTTTTTACTAAGGAACTTTCAAAAGTTGATTTTGAACAAAAGGTCAAAGAAAATCCCGCAAACAACCACTCGAAAGTAGTTGTTTCAAGAAAATTTTCCGAACCAACTGTTGATGATGACGATGTTGTTGATGAATTTTTCAGTGAAAAAGAATCTGCCACACAATTACAATCAAAAGGCAATCCTATTTGGGACGAGTATAAAAGTATAAAGGCAGATAATCCCGATAGCATAGTTTTCTATCAGGTTGGTGACTTCTTTGAAATCATGGGCGAAGATGCAAACATTGCTGCCGAAGCGCTTGACATTTTACTGACAACAAGAAAAGTCAGTAATGCAGATAGAATACTGATGTGCGGCATACCGTCACACAGTCTTGAAATTTATCTCAATATGATGAATGACAGAGGTTATGATGTTGTTTTATCTACCTTTGAAAATGGTGAAAGACAAAACAGGCTCGTCGTATCACAAAACAAGGATGATCCGGTTGAATCAAAGCCTGTCGGCAGAATAGATTATCTTCATACCGATGGCAGTATTCGTGAAAGTATTGAATATACAAGTGAATATATGCTGAAAAAGGACATTCAGGAAGAAACGCATTACGGTGTGCCGATGGAACTTGTTTTGTATAAGGACAAGGACGGTAAAGCCGTTACGCATGAATATGTATCCGAGCTTGATCCACCGCTTAAAGGCTTTGCCATAATCGACAGTCCGTATGTATCCCCTGCCGAAGAAATAGCAAAGGGATATATATCCGACTACTGTAAAGCGGAATTTGGCGAAGAAAGCGAACCTGACTTTTCAGACCTTTCAAAAATACCACTTGCTTTTATGACTTTACCTGATGAAGATGTTCCGATTCAGGCAAATGCTGACCTCGTTAATTTCAAAATTGAAAGGTACTTGGGCGATACTTTGATTGAAAGCAGAGAGTATCAGTCATTGGAAGATTTAATAACCTCTGAACTGAAAAGTCTTGATTTTTCAGGCCTTGTATCTGTAACAGATGAAGATCTTGCAAAGTATCATAGCGAGACTGCAATCACACCGTCTTGGGCACAACAACCTGAGCAGAAAACCGAACTGTTACAACCGACCGTTCCCGAAAGCGAAAAGCACAATTACAAAATCACCGATGACAACTTAGGTGTCGGCGGTGCAAAAGAAAAATTCAGGAACAATATGGCTGCAATAAACCTTTTGCATGAGCTTGAATTTGAAAACTGCCTTGCAACTCCCGTAGAACAAGAAATACTCGCACGGTATGTAGGCTTCGGCGGACTTGCAGATGCATTTGATGAAACAAAAGATAATTGGGCAAATGAGTTTCAAGAGTTATACACATCACTTTCTTCCGAAGAATATACCGCCGCAAAAGAAAGCACACTGACCGCCTTCTATACGCCGCCGGTTGTGATCCGCTCAATATATCAGGCTCTTGAAAATATGGGTTTTAAGACAGGTAATATATTGGAGCCTGCCTGCGGTGTCGGGAATTTTATGGGTATGTTACCTGACAGTATGCAGGATAGTAAATTTTACGGTGTTGAGCTTGACAGCCTGACGGGTAGAATTGCACAACAGCTTTATCAGAAAGCCAATATCGCTGTACAGGGCTATGAAAAAACAGCACTTCCTGACAGTTTCTTTGATGTTGCAATCGGTAATGTACCCTTCGGACAGTTTAAGGTAAGCGACAAAAAATACGATAAAAACAATTGGCTGATTCATGACTATTTCTTCGGCAAGACACTGGATAAGGTTCGTCCCGGCGGTGTGATAGCCTTCATCACTTCTTCGGGAACAATGGATAAGAAAAATCCAAGTGTCAGAAAATATATCGCTCAGAGAGCAGAGTTTTTGGGTGCAATACGCCTGCCGAATAACACTTTCAAAGCCAATGCAGGCACGGAGGTTACAAGCGATATACTCTTTCTTCAAAAGCGTGATACCCTCACGGCAGATGAGCCGTCTTGGGTACATCTCGGACTTAATGAAAACGGTCACGAAATGAATCAATATTTCATTGATAACCCCGATATGGTACTCGGTGAAATGGTTATGGAAAGCTCGCAGTACGGTCAGTCTTTGACCTGTAAGCCATATGAAAATGTTTCGTTTGAGAGTTTATTATCAAATGCCATACAGAATATCCATGCTGAATTTACAGAGTATGATATATCTGAAATCGGCGAAGATGAAAATTTATCTTCTATCCCTGCCGACCCGACTGTACGCAATTTCAGTTATACAATTGTTGACGGTTCGGTATACTACAGAGAAAACAGCAGAATGAATCCTGCCAATGTATCCGCTACAGCTGAAAACAGAATAAAAGGTATGATTGAAATTCGTGACTGTGTCCGCACACTCATAGAATATCAGACCGAGGATTATCCCGATCATGTTATCCGAGCCGAACAGGAAAAGTTAAACTCCATATATGATAAATTCACTAAGAAGTACGGTTTAATCAATTCAAGAGCAAACAACTCGGCTTTTTCCTCGGACAGCTCATATTGCCTGCTATGCTCTCTTGAAGTCATAGGTGAAAACGGTGAACTTAAATGCAAGGCAGATATGTTTACAAAGCGCACCATTAAGCCGAATGTTAAAATCACTGCTGTCGGTACGGCAAGCGAAGCATTGGCTGTATCAATCGGTGAAAAAGCCCGTGTTGATATGGCGTTTATGCAAGAGCTTACCGGCAAGACGGAACAGGAGCTTTTTGAAGATTTAAAGGGTGTTATCTTTTTAAATCCTCAGCCTGACGGTGTGCATAACGAATATGTTACGGCAGATGAATATTTATCGGGTAATGTACGAAAGAAACTTGAACTTGCTAAAAGAACGGCAGAGCTTTATCCCGAAGATTACAGTATCAATGTTGAAATGCTTGAAAGGGTACAGCCTGAAGAATTGTCGGCAAGTGATATTTCAATCAGATTAGGCGCTACTTGGCTCCCGCCTGAAGATGTGCAGAAGTTTATGTTTGAGGTTTTACAAACACCCCATTATGCACAGTGGAATATCAAGGTACACTATTCTCCGTTTACTGCTGAATGGAACATTGAAAACAAGAGCTATGACCGTACCAATGTTATGGCGAACAGCACTTATGGCACAGATAGAATAAACGCATACAAAATCATAGAAGAAACTCTGAATCTCAGAGATGTCCGAATCTTTGATTATGTTGAAGATGAATACGGTAACAAGAAACCTGTGCTGAACAAAAAGAAAACTGCTATCGCACAAGGTAAGCAGGAGCTTATTAAGCAAGCGTTTCAGGATTGGGTGTGGAAAGATCCGAATCGCAGACAAAGGCTTGTCAAGCAGTACAATGAACGGTTCAATTCAATGCGAGCAAGAGAATATGACGGCAACCATATTACTTTTTCGGGTATGAATCCTGAAATATCACTTCGACCGCATCAGATCAATGCAGTCGCCCGTATTATGTACGGCGGTAATACACTGCTCGCTCATGTTGTTGGTGCAGGAAAAACCTTGAGATCGTAGCGGCGGCACAGGAATCCAAACGGCTCGGACTTTGTAACAAGTCGCTTATTGTTGTACCGAATCACTTGACAGAACAGTGGGCGAGTGAATATTTACAACTTTATCCGAGTGCAAATATTCTTGTTGCTGCAAAGAAAGATTTTGAAGCAAAGAACCGAAAAAAGTTCTGTGCAAGGATAGCTACAGGCGATTATGACGCAGTTATCATCGGTCACTCACAATTTGAGAAAATACCGCTTTCAGTTGAAAGACAGCAACTAATGCTACAGCAGCAGATTGATGAAATCACCGAGGGGATATCCGAAATGAAGCACAACCGTGGTGAACGCTTTACGGTTAAGCAGCTTGAAAAAACAAAGAAGTCTTTACAAGCAAAACTTGATAAGCTCAACGATCAGACAAGAAAAGATGATGTCATAACCTTTGAGGAACTCGGCGTTGACAGGCTGTTTGTGGACGAAGCACATCATTTTAAGAACCTCTATTTATATACAAAAATGCGTAATGTCGGCGGTATTGCGCAGACCGAAGCACAGAAATCGAGCGACCTATATATGAAGTGTCGTTACCTTGACGAGATAACAGGAAGTAAGGGTGTAATCTTTGCGACGGGAACTCCTGTGTCAAACAGTATGGTTGAGCTATACACGATGCAGAGATATTTACAATATGAAACGCTCAAGGATAAGGGGCTTCAACACTTTGATGCTCGGGCATCAACTTTCGGTGAAACCGTTACGGCAATAGAGCTTGCACCCGAGGGCTATAATTTTTGAGGATGATGAAATCGTACTTTTCTAAATGAAAAGAGACGGTCAAAGGCGGTTTCGAG